>JAFDXG010000202.1 GCA_018268105.1 Bacteroidota bacterium
CCCGCTTCCGGAAACTACATCCCGCCCATCGGATATGCCACCTCAGGCTGAACCATTATCGTAATTATTTCAGTTTTAAGATTCAGTATTTCCAATTCCTGAAATTACAGCGCGGAAAGCTTATTATCCGGAAATTCTTGGAAATCTTCCCAAACACCTAAATAATATCCCGGCTGTTATAGCTGTTGACCTATAATAGATGATCTCTGCCGGTGACTAAATAGGATTAATATTAAATAAATAAGGGGAACAATTGTTGATAAAGACACACGGAGGTTTCGTATCTTGTCAGATTTAAACCTATATAAGTTTCGCATGCAGCGTAAATGGTTAATCGCATTAACAGCTCTATTGGTAGGAAGCATACTTTACTTGTCCTCATGCCATCACAATAAGGACACCCTCCACCTTACAAAGGATATGCACATCATTCTGATCGGGAATAATCTTGGCTCCCGGATGATGAATTTCGGGCATTTTGAGACAGAGCTGTATTTGCGGTATCCCGATAGCAATCTTTACATACGTAATATGTGCGATGGGGGCAATACACCGGGATTTCGCCCTCACTCTGCAAGACCTGATCCCTGGGCATTCCCCGGTGCGGAAAAATTTCAAACAGAGCTGGCAACAAGCCCCGGCAGCGAGGGATTCAATGAAACACCCGATCAATGGATCACCCGTCATAAAGCAGATATTATCATTGCGTTCTTTGGGTATAATGAATCTTTCCTGGGAGAAGAGGGACTGAAAAACTATAAGGCAGAGCTGGATGCCTTTATCAAACATACCTTACAGCAAAAATATAATGGTCATTCAGCGCCACAGCTTGCCATTGTATCGCCTATTGCATTTGAAGACCTCTCTGCAAAAGCGGATCTGCCCGATGGCAAAAAAGAGAATGAAAATCTTTCTTTGTACACAGAAGCTATGAGGGAAGTTGCCGCAAACAATAAAGTACATTTTATTGATGTTTTTGGGCCAACAAAAAAATGGTTTGAAGAAGCTGGTTCAACGCTTACCATTGATGGTTCACAGCTTACAGAAGCAGGATATGAAAAGCTGGCTCCCCTGCTGGCTGACGGAATTTTTGGAAAGAAAAAAACAGAAGCAGATGCTTATCGTTCCCTTGTTCATGCAGCCGTGCAGGAAAAGAACTGGATGTGGCATAAAGATTTTAAAATTCCCAATGGCGTGCATGTATATGGCCGGCGTTACAATCCATTTGGCCCGGATAATTATCCCGCTGAGCTTGCCAAGATCAGGGAAATGACACAACTACGTGATACAGCCATCTGGCAGGCGACAAAAGGGCAAAAAATGAATCTGGAGGCGGCCGATGCAAAAACATCAACATTGCCGGAAGTAAAAACGAATTACGAACCAAGCAGGAAAAACGGAAGTCTCCGCTATCTTTCGGGAGAAGAAGCCATCAGCCGATTTACTCTGGCGCCAGGGTATAAGATCAGTTTATTCGCTTCTGAAAAAGAGTTTCCTGACCTGGCTAAACCTGTTCAGATCTCTTTCGATAATAAAGGACGGCTATGGGTAGCCGTTATGCCCACTTATCCTCACTGGAGACCTGGTGACCCCAGACCAAATGACAAGATCATTATACTGGAAGATACAGACGGAGACGGTAAGGCTGATAAACAAACCACCTTTGCAGACCACCTGCATCTGCCACTGGGATTTGAATTATCCCATGAAGGAGTATATGTGTCACAGGGAACCAATTTTGTATTGTTGAAAGACACGAACGGGGATGATAAAGCAGATATGCAGGAAATTTTACTGAGTGGTTTCGACGATCATGACACCCACCACAATCATCACGCTTTTACTACCGATGCGTCGGGTGCTATTTATATGGGTCAGGGAGTGTTCTTATTAAACGATATTGAAACTTCGTATGGGCCTGTACGTGGTACCAACGGCGGCTTTTTCCGGTATAATCCCGCCCGTCATAAATTGGACCGTATTGCACAATTATCTATTCCTAACCCCTGGGGAATTGCTTTTGATCAATGGGGGCAGGTATTTTACGAAGAAACATCGGGACCTGACGTTAGCTGGATGATGCCCGGAACCGTGATGCCGAGATATGGGGAATTCACACCCAAGTCTCGCAGCCTAATTGAAGAAGCACATAAAGTGAGACCCACATCAGGGTTGGAATTTGTTTCCAGCCGTCATTTCCCGGATGATGTGCAGGGCGATATGCTGATAAATAATACGATTGGTTTCCTGGGCACCAAACAGCATCGTATAACCGATAGCGGAACGGGGTATATGGGCAGGCACCGTCAGGACCTGGTACAGTCTTCTGATCCTAATTTTCGCCCGGTAGATCTTGAGTTTGCGCCGGATGGTTCGCTGTATATTGCCGACTGGCACAATATACTGATAGGGCACATGCAACATAATGCAAGGGATCCCCTTCGGGATCATTTGCATGGGCGCATTTACCGTATTACTTATCCGTCACGCCCATTGGTCACTCCCGCTAAAATTGATGGTGCACCCATCGAGCAATTGCTGGATAATTTAAAACTACCGGAATACCGTACGCGCTATCGCACTCATCGCGAGCTGCGTGGGCATACTTCGGCAGAAGTACTTCCAAAGCTGGGAAAATGGGTGGCTGCATTAGACAAATCTGCTCCACAATATGAAACATTAATGCTGGAAGCCTTGTGGGTAAGTTGGGGACAGGATAATGTGGATCAAAATCTGCTACGTAAACTATTAAAGGCTAAAGACTACCGGATACGGGCAGCCGCAGTTGAAGTGTTGCGGTTTAACGATCATCAGGTAGCAGATCAATATAATCTGTTGCTGGAAGCAGCGCGTGATATTCATGGACGAGTACGACTGGAAGCCATCGTTGCAGCGTCCTGGTTACCTTCAGATCAAGGATTGGCAATAGAAAAAGAAGCTGCTACAAAACCTCTTGATGACTGGATGACAGGCGCATGGGAAACGGCTGTCGCCCACCTGGAAGGACACAATGTTGCTAAGAAAAACACTCCCGGAAATGAAGCAATACCTGCAGGCATAAATAAAGAGGTTTTTCTTGCGGGGAAAGCTATTTATGCACGGGAAGGGTACTGTATTACCTGTCACCAGCAGGACGGGAAAGGGCTTGAAGCATCGGGTTTCCCGCCTTTGTCGGAAAGTGAATGGGTTACCGGAAATGAAGAACGACTGATCAAAATGGTGCTGAATGGTATGATGGGTCCGATTGAAGTGAACGGAAAAAAATATACCGGACAAGTACCAATGACACCTTTCAATGGATTGCTGAATGATAATGAAGTGGCAGCCGTGCTTACTTATGTGCGAAATAGTTTTGGGAATAAAGCTGCTGCTGTAACCCCTGAGAAAGTAAAAGCTGTAAGGGAAGCTATAAAAGATAAAGATGGCTTCTATACTTCTGAAGAATTATTGCAACAGCATCAGTGATAAGGAGTGCGCAGAATGGTTTCACGCAAAGCCCGCAGAGGAGCAAAGGATGCAAAGAAAATATCGTGGCGATCACTGCACCATTGTTATCGCTGCGGGCCTTTGTATTTCACGCAAAACTCGCAAAGTAGGAATGGGCGCAAAGGAATTATCGTTGCGATCTCTGCATCGTTGTTATCGCTGCGTGCAATTTTATTTTTAAGAAATAAGTTTATCTTTATAAATAACCCTTATTGCAAAGTACAATGAAGCTGATTAAAATAACACGATTGCTTTTGCTGGTTTTTTTTGCATCATTCATTGGATATGGATGTGCAGATACAAAAAAATCAGGCAGCCACGACAACTATAAGCCGTTAGTAGTTTTTATAACCGGCGATCATGAATACAGCGGCGAAGAGACCTTGCCTTTTATTGCTGCAGAGCTCGAAAAAAATTATGGTTTCCGCACCAAAGTGCTGAAAGCTTACCCCAATCAAAATGCAGAAGAAAATATTCCCGGACTTGATGCTTTAAAAGAGGCTGATCTTGCCGTGTTTTTCCTACGCTGGCGCAGGCTGCCGGCAGACCAGATGAAGTATATTGAAGACTATCTGAAATCAGCCAGGCCGGTAGTCGGCTTCCGTACCACGACGCATTCTTTTAATTATCCCAAAGGACATCCCCTGGAAAAATGGAATGCATTTGCAGAGATGGTTTTTAATGCACCTCCAGGCTGGGGTGGGAAAAGTAATCACACACATTTCGGACATACTTCTTCTACGGATGTAAGGATCATTCCGGGGCAGGCCAAAAATCCTATCCTCACCGGAGTTGCAGACAGTTTTCATGTACGTTCATGGCTGTATAAAGTATTACCTGACTATCCTTCAGGAAATTCAGTCTCATTATTAATGGGGCATTCGGTCAATTCCGAAAATCCCGATGCCTTTGATAACCCGGTTGCCTGGACAGGTACCAACTCTTTTGGCGCCCGCTTTTTTATGACTACCATGGGGCATCCGGAAGATTTTAGGATTGAACCCTTTCAACGCATGGTCTTTAATGGAATACTTTGGGCAGCCGGGAAGCCTGTGCCGGCAAAATGGCCCGGCAAAATAAATATTGAGGTGCCTTACAGGGGTATGGTTACAAATTAGTTTTCAATAATTAGATATGAATAAAATAGGATTTAATACACTGGTATGGTCGGCAGAAGTATCGGATAAATTATTTCCAATACTTGACAAATTAAAAGAAATTGGATATGATGGGGTGGAAAGCTTTATCGGTTCACCTGATGAAAAAGCCTATCAGCAATTTGGAGATTATGCCGCAGCATTAGGGCTCGAAACAACTGCTGTTTTTGTACTGGGTAAAGATGAAAATCCAGTCAGTCCTTCAGTAGTAGTCAGAGCTAAAAGTCTTGATCGTATCAAATGGGTAATTGACAGGGCGTATGCTATGCGGGCAAAGATTATTGCCGGTCCTTTTCATTCCGCTCATAGTATATTTTCCAGAGAGGCGCCCCAGGAAAATGAATATGCTTGGAGCGCTGAAATTTTACATGCCGCCGGTGATTATGCGGCAAGAGCAGGTATAACACTTACGCTGGAAGCGGTGAATCGTTTTGAATGCTATCTCTGCAATACCATGGCTCAGTTAACAAAACTGGTGAAGTTAACAGACCATCCTAATGTAAAGGCTATGTATGATACCCATCATGCCAATATTGAAGAAAAAAATATCGAAGAAGCGATTATGGCAATATCCCCATTTCTTGCGCATTTCCATATCAGTGAAAATGATCGCGGTACTCCAGGTGACGGACATGTGCAATGGAAAGAAACATTTGCTACTCTGAAAGCAATTGATTACAAAGGTTGGCTTACCATTGAAGCCTTCTCAAGGAATGATCCGGATTTTGCCAACGCTATTGGTGTGTGGCGTGAATATTCTCCACCATGGGATATAGCTATCAAAGGGCTTTCATTTATAAAACAACAACTTTGATATATGAGAAATTGATAGCACGGGGTCTCTTGGTTACCTGCAATACCTTTGAATGAAGACCCCGGTGCGACAATGAACTACGGAATAAATAACCTTGCGCTGAACTTTCCCTGTGCGGTAGCTTCTGGTTTGAATTTATCGCCGACGCCTACATTGCTGATGTTAAAAGCCCCCTCTGCTTTTCCGCTACCTAGCTTTGTAATATTTACTATTCCTTCGCTAGCCTGAGGAGGCATATTAGCCCCGGGTATATACATACTGTTGTAACCTTCATTAATACCAGTTAAAAAGTGAAAGCGTGTCCCGGTAGCTTCAAGATCAAATGCATGACTTCCCAGGTCTCCGTTCCAGGTGAGTAAAAAATGTCCTCCACCTTCATCTTCCGGATTGGATAATATGTATTGTGCCCCCATTTTAACAACAGGCGAAGCAGGAAACCGCAACGGAACACCTCCGTTAATACTCAGTTCTATCCACCCATCTCCCATAATAGTAATACTGCTTAGCAATAAGAATGTTCCGGGTAAAGGAGCGTTCAATTCAAGAGTAACTAATGCAGAAGTAGTTCCATTTACTGATGCAGGCGACTGGTATTTTACGGATTGTTTTGATATCTCAGTAACACTTCCTACACCAGTTAATTTCCATGATTTTATAAACCGGTCAGGTAATGGAGCGGGTATGCCTACAGGATATCCAGGCTCATTATAGGGCCCATCTGGATCGTTAACCAGTGGAACCAAAAGATTATCCCAGCCAACCTCCGTAAATATCAAAGCGTTTATAGTTTGCTTAGCGCCTGCTTCTATATCAGCTTTGTAGGGAGATAGGGAAATACGGTTCATCAAAGACCAGTCGCTAAAATGCGAAGTGTTAAAACTTACCGTTTTATTATTGGCATCAAAACTATCAGCGCCCGTAAATCTCCAAATGCCACCATCCATTTGGTAAGCAAGCCCCAATGTTTGCAATAAGCCAACACTATCGGTATGAGGAGCCCATGACCATGTGATGGTAACAGGTTTGGAGAATATTTTTCCATGAGGTGTAAGCCTGAATGCATTACCAATACCTGCTATATTGGTATTTGTGATCGGCTCGATAGTTATTGTTGTATTAGTATTGAGTGCACCTGCCGGGACAACAATATGCATACTTCCATCGGCAGATTGTAAAGTTCCTCCTGAAGCGCCTATTACTTTTGTAACCGCCATACCGGTTGATATGCCTTTTGGACGCTCCAGTGGAGTTATTACAAGCTGTGAATCATCCCCCTGATATTTTTCTTTATTACAGGATACGATTAATGCAGGCAGCAAGAACGCGACAAGCATACTCATGTTTATTTTCTCTTTAAAATAATTCATTTGTCATGTTTTAATGGTAGAAAGGAAAAGTAATACAGCTTTAATACACAAATACTTTGCGAATGCTGTAGGTGTCGGCTTTGGTATTATATGAGCGATACTTTGTTGTTACTTCTTTCGGATATCCGCCTTCACCGTACACGTAACTGATAGCATATGCTTCATGTTCAGGATAACCGCCGTACCAGGTTTTCCACTGAACTCCAAGATTGTGTTTTGTATATTGGGTAAGTTCCATATCAGGAATGGCGAGGTGGGCATAAGGGTTTATGCCGGAGTCATAGTTGTATATGCCTTCTTCCCTGCTTCCGTTACTGTTTGCCCTCACATCAGTCAAAACACGTCCTCCATACATGGTTTTACTGAAATAAGAGGCTGGACGCCCGTCACTGTAATTGTATTGTATGTCTATCCGGTAATCCTGGCTAATACCCACCCTGGTATCAAGGAGTGTATAATTTACGGCGGCGTTAATATTTACCGTGTTTCCTGCTTCAGCTATAGCAATAATTTTTCTATTGGTATTGCCATATTGAACGGTTGTTGTTTTAAACAATGCATTGTTTTCATCGTAGCTTCTGATAGTTGTTATTTTGCCATACATATATTCATACAGGTCCTTCTGTACTATATAGTTAGACATATCTGCACGTTTAGCCATCACCTGCTTTTGAATGACTGAACCATCCGGCTGATAACTATAATCGGTTTTGGTTAATGCTGTACTTGTATTGCCCACAATTTTAAACTCGAATACAGTTTTCAGTTTTTGTGCAGCCACCTCGCCTCCGATATCATATACTGCGTTCTCCTGTATTTCATTTTTATGCAGGATGATTTCGTCATAAGAACCCCATTTGGATACTGAGAGCTGGTATCTTTGTGCTTTTGCAGAAAGATAAACACCCTGTGTACCTGCGGCGAGATAGTGAATATTATAGGTCATTTCATTTTTTGTGTCCCAGCTTTTCACGATCAGTTGAACAGGAATGCTATCATATATAATATCACCAACTTTAATAATGGGCCGGATATAGATAAGCTTATCCATTTCCGTTTCCGGATTACGATTGCCGAAACTACCTGCGGGGTATCCGAAGCTTTCAGGCGTATCTGTTCTGTTTACTGGAATAACTTCTGCAGGAATGGCTTTTTCTGTTTTATCATCTAATGTAAAAGCAATATTCAACGGCTTAGTAACTGATGACGCTTTAACGGAGCCCGAAACCGGAGTTGCAAATTTTACTAAATCAGCACTGTTTATAATTATGAGTTTTTTGATTTTATAATTCCCTTTTGCAAGCGTGAGTGTGCCGGTGCGGTATTGCTGATTAAAAACTACAGGTATTGAAATATTTATATCTCTTACAGATGTTTGTGTATTTTCAATAGTTAATACAGCAATAAGACTATCTGTCCCCACCAGGCTATTATCCAGGTGTTCAAAAACGATTTTAAAATCTCTCCGGGTACTTGTGTCTGCCGGCAGAGGGTCAACTGGTTCTGGTATATTAACAGGAACTTTTTCGCAGGATGTAAATAAAACAGCTAAACAAATAAGCATGTTGAAGAAAAAATACTTTTTCATGATTGTATTATTATTGTAATTATAGTTTACACATAGCTATGCCATTACAGCATTTGCTGTTTGAAAAATCATAATCAAAACCGATTATAGGATGCGATCTTTTAGTGCTTTGGCCACAGCAGCACTTTTTGAGTTTACCTGAAGTTTTTCATATATGCTTCGTATGTGAGTTCTTACCGTGTCAATGGATATTTTTAAATCAGCCGCTACCATTTTGTAGCTGTTGCCCTCTACCAGTAATTTAAGTACTTCTTTTTCTTTTTCAGACAATCTATAGTTTTGATTTCCTGGCGACATACTGGCGAACATTTGTAATACCTGTGTTGCTATGGAAGAGTTCATCGGTGCTCCGCCATTAAACACATCTTTTATTGCACTTATAATTTCACCTGCAGTACTTTTTTTCAGGATGTATCCATTAGCTCCAAACCGGATTGCATCATAAATATGCTTATTGTTATCAAAAACCGTAAGCATAATAATCTTTACTTTATCATTTTTTTGACGGATTATACGTACACCATCTATGCCCGTAGTGCCTGGCATATCAATATCCATCAGGATTACCTGTGGTTTCAATAATTCAATATCCGTTTCAGCGGTTTCGCAATTGTTAAACTTCCCCACAACTTCAAATCCTTCTGTCTGATCCAACAAAAGTGAAATAACATCCCTGAATTGGTCTGAATCATCGTACAGTAATATTCTTATTGGGCTTTTGTCCATTTTGTTGTGTATTGATAGTGCAAATATCTCTTCTTTAATAGAATGGTACAACGCATATTTATGCGATAGGGATTGATAATTTTATCCGGGTGCCTTTACCAGGTCCGGTATCAATTATCAATTTTCCTTTTAGGTTAGTAGCACGTTTCTCCATGTTTTTTAACCCATTACCTCTTACTGATGACAGGCTTGATGAGGTTTGGAACCCCTTGCCATTATCTTTTATTTCCAGGATAAGCAGCGAGCCATTTTTAGTAAGTGTAAATTCAACTTCTTTACAGTCGGCGTATTTTACAATGTTGTTGATTGCTTCTTTGAAGATCAGAAAAATTTCACGTCGGGCTTCCATTGATAAACGTATTTCGGGTACTGAAGGGTGTACGTGAAAACGGTAGTCTATCTGCCTGGGTTCGAGTATTAAACCTGCAGTCTCTTTCATACGGGTTATTATCTTACCTGTACTATCATTGGCAGGATTGATACTCCATACAATATCATCCATGGACTCCATCATCTGAGAGGTGCTATTGCTTATGGTGTTCATATATTCTTTGCTTTTGGCTGCATCAAATGTGCTTTGCTGCAATGCCATATTGCTTAAAATGTTGATAGTACTTAAGGTAGAACCCATATCATCATGCAGATCCCGGGCCAGTCGGTTTCTAACCTGTTCTATATGGAGTAGTTTCTGAAGCCTGAGGCGGTGCAGATAGAAAAGAATAGCAATTGTTAACAGGATCAATAATAAATAAAACCATGTGGTTTTCCAAAATGGCGGAGTTATATAGAGTGAAATAAAAGTGATGTTAGAAGTATAATCTCCCTGTTCGTTTCTGGCTCTTACTAAAAACCGGTATTTGCCATGAGGCAGAAAATTGTATTTAACCGGTGCTGGGGTGTTTTGTATATTCCATTTTTTATCGAAGCCTTCCAGTTTGTATTCGTAAGTAATTCTTCCTTTATCTCTGAAATATAGTGTTGAAAATTCCACTGTGAATGCCCTGTGCTTGTAAGGTATGGATATTTCTTTTAGCTTAGAGATTGAATCTTCGGGCAGATATTTATCATTAATCTGAAATCCTGTTATCATGATATCTGGCGGCAGGGTTGCATGATTATACATTGCTGGGTTAAATATCACTAAATGCTGGTTGCCGCCAATTGCAAGCATGCCTGATTGGAATAAGGCACTTCTTTCAGGCACATAACTGTTATTGTGGACTGTAAGAAGTCCATCCTGCTGATAGTATTGAGAAAGTATACCGGTGTTAAAGTTTAGTTTGAAAATACCATTCGTGCCACCTATCCAAAGAAAACCTTCTTTGTCTTTTTGCATAGTATATATCATACCCACTTTTGAAGTATGAAAGGGTAGTTCAAAATTTACCCTGTAAGTATTTGTGTTTATCATTCCCATACCCTCACCTGCAACTAAGCAAAGAGTATCTTCCACCTGCAGGATATCTTTAACCGTAGTAACAGCAATACTTCCTGCATTTTGAATATCTATTGTATGAATTACTTTTTTATCATCAGTATTTAAAATATAAATACCTTTTCCTTTAATAGATATCCAGATGTTTTGTTTGTTAACAACAGTCATTTTAGTAACAGTCCCAGGTAAAGTACATATCTCCCGGAACGATTTATCTGAAATGGATAAAGAATAAGGGTCGAACATGAATATCCGCCCATCCTGAAGGCCTACCCAAAGGAGTCCCTTTTTGTCTTTCACTATCTGTCTTATACTATTATTTTTAAACGCTGATGGTATAAACAGTGTGGCTGTTTTATTTTTAACGTTATATTGAACTAATCTTCCTTTCTCACAGCCAGACCAGATATTTTTATTGTTGTCTTCGCAGCTTGTCCATACCAGGTTAATATAGTTATCTTTTACAGCAAGCCGTTGTAGTGGTTGTGAATATGGAATAGAGTCATTGAGGTTCAATACAAAGACACCCCTGCCCCAGCTCGCAATCCACAAATCTTTGTTTGAGTCTTCGAACAAGCTGCTAATTGATGTTCTGTCGGCTTCAGAATTGAAGATGATGTGAGGATTAGTTAGCACATTACTGGTATAATATAATCCGTTGTCTGTTGCTATCCAGATGGTTCCTTCCCGGTCCTGAAGTACATCAGAAACTGAATTAAAATGAATACCGTATGGATTATTGATCGGATACTTCAGATTGTAGAAATGCTTTCGCTCTTTGATGCGAAAATAGTTTAACCCAAAGATGGCAGTAGTTGAGTCGTTGAGATTCTTAAAACCATATACCTCAAAATAGTCATTGTTTTTTGGATGATTAAGTCCATCAGCTTCAGTTGTAATCCTGTTTTGAGTTCCATCGTATGAATAGAAAAAAGGGATAGTTTGATGTATTTGCTGAAACCAGAAAGTGTAGGACTGATCAATAAAAATATTGGTGACAGAGTGTCGGGCAATTGCGGTGTGCAGTAGTGGATCCTGCTGCTCATTATTTGAAGCCGTATACAACTTCTTAGTTTTTTTGTCCCAATATCCCAACCCGCGGGAACTTATGATCCAATACCTGTCTTTCCTTTTGTCTTCCGCAACATCAAAGATTTTCAACTCTTCAGCTATTCTAAATGGGGTGTATCTGACTGAAAAATTCTTTTCTTTTTCGTTGTAATACTGACAGTTTTTCCCGTTAAGTAACAAATAAATATTTTCTGATGCATCCTTTTTAAGCCAAATGTCAGATAAGCTGTATACTTCATCGCGTCCTTCATAACGAACAGGTGTAAACAAAAAGGATTGTGTATTCAATATGCCAATATCCCTTCCTGATCTTATCCAAACCCTGCCATCTTTGTCAGCAAGAATCTGTTCTACACGAGCATTAAGAATAGTTCTGAAGCGATACCCGTCATACCTTTGCAAACCACTTTCGGTTCCCAACCATATAAATCCTTTTTTATCCTGCCATATTGCCCGTATATTATTCGACAGTAAGCCATCACTGATGGTAAGTCTGTTGAAAACGAAATGTTGAGAACGAACACTAATATAAGCCGATAATAGAAAGACTATTATAATTGGAACTCTTCGCATCATTTTGCTAAATTAATTGAAAACCAAATGAGAATGTGGTCAGGACGATTGATAATATATAAAAGAAGAACGGGGTTATGTTTCTGTGAATTTAAATTTTCAGGAAAAAAGAGAACTGTTTCTCAAAACATTATTACTGTATTCGGCAACCTTCACCTTAAACTATTAAAAATAGAATTTCGATGTTTCTAAAATAATTTCATTTTATTTTGTTGAATTGAAATTCCAGGATTAAATATGAAAATAATAAGTTAGCCGAAAATATTGTAATCCAGAGCTGAAATGAAAAATTGAAAAAACAGGTAAATGATCCCAATGAGACAAACAACAAATGAGGGAATGATTTTATGAGAGACTGATCACCTCTTTTTTAGTATCACAAATAGAATATATACAATTAAAACGATGCCAAAGGCGAGCTGTAATATTTTACCGCCTTAAAAATTTTTGAAATACTATTTATTTCTTATAAGGTCAATGCATTTTATTGCATATTAGTCCCTCTTTCGTGGCGCATGCCGGGCAGGTTCCTTTTGTGTTGATATAGATGGTTGTACTGCTTGTCCTGGAGAAGGCCGGGGGCGGACTGCCGGTTTTGTTGCCGGGTTTGAAGGTGGATTAACAGGTCGTGTTGACGGTCTGCTTGAGGGATCGGGAATAGCAGGCCGTACAGATGGTTGAGTAGGTCTTGGTGAGGGCCTGGTAGACGGTAATGTAGGCTTAGGTGCAGGTCTTACAGATGGATTGGGAGTCCCTGGTCTTGTTACAGGTTGCGTTGGACGGGTAACCCCAGGTCGTGTTGCCGGGTTAACCGGTCTTACAGGTCGTGTGTCTGGAATTGCAGGACGAGTAACAGGTCTTTGTATTTTATCACGTGTAACAATAGCCTTTCTGTTTTGATAAATATTGGGCTGCACTGCAGGACGTGTATTCACTGCAGGGCGATTATTCAAATTAGCCGGACGGTTGACTATAACGTTAGGACGATGTAGCGGGCGACTATTATAAGGCCGGGGTCCATAATATCCACCATTCCAGCCCCAGGGACGATAGGGTGGATAAAACATGGGTGGTCCAAACCAGCCATAAGCTCCTCCAAAACCATGATAATGATGATAGTGAAACCATCCATAGTTAAAACTTAAACAATAATTTATTGTCCATCCTGTCCATGGATTATAGTGCATGCCAAAACCCCAGGTTACCGGGCGTGGAAAATAATGGCGACGGTACCAGGGACGATAGTACCAACCTGTTCCCCAAATAACAGTATGGCGATAATGATAACATCCGAGGTATCCTGGGGTGTACCCAACATAAACATATTGTGGTGTAGTTTCATAAATATATACGTACTTGGTATTGTATGCGCGGTTACTCGGAGGTATCTTCTCCACATCTGAGGGACGCTCATTCGCTACTTCCCAGGGCCCGTAAGCGCTGGTACTTTTAAACCATATTCCATTTTCCAAAGCATAAAATTGATTATTCGGAGTACGCATTACAGTTATATTGGCATTCTCAGCCAACAACAGGTTGGTGTTGGGGATTGATTCAAATTTTGGGTCACCATCATAGCTAACAGTGCAGGTAGCATTAGCACGGTCTACCTTAGCAGCCTGAGGAATATTAGCATCCACTATGGCTTCCTGTGATGCATCTGTACCGGCAATGCTTGCTAAAACACCATCTTTTTCCGAACCTTCTGGTATTGACGCAAATGCAGCAGGAAGTTTATCTGATGGTACATATTGCCATGGTCCTTCTAATGTTGCACTACTATACCACCTTCCGGATAACAGGATGAAATTTTTTTGAGATTCAATATCTTTGAAAATTTCATCCAGTGAATTGTCAACATATAAAAGGGTCGAATTCGCTATCGGTTTGTAGGTAGGGTCACCTTCGGTCTGTATTAACTCGGCTGCTTCAGTACTTACCAGTATATCAGTGGGTACTGTAAACTTCGGTGACTGTTCTTCGTCTTTTTTCCCGGCATCTTTTTTTTCCTGCTCTTTAATAGCGGCATCAACGGTTTTAATTTTAGATGGAAGGGATTTTACATTTGTCCACCCGGTTTTTACCTGGGCAGAACTATACCAGAAATTTCCACCGTAGAGATAGTACCGGTTGTCGTCAGGGTTTTTTATAATCAAATAGGGGGAATTAACAACTCTCACCATTTTTAAATTATCATCCTGTTGTTCTATAGGTTCGCCTTCAAGTACAATTAAGGTTGTTGGTTTTTTCCGGTAAAGAATTTTTGGAGGGTCATTTTTTATTCCGGAATCTTCGTCAATCTGTTGTTGAGTGATTATTTCGTTCAGCCTTTTGCTATCCAGCTGAATATTCATCACCGGTGCTTCTTTCTCTACAATCGTTTTAAGCAAAATATTATAATCTTCATCGTTATCTGAAAATTTTGATTTTGATACGGTAATAGACTTTACTCCTAAAGCACCTTCATTTCCGGGTTCCAGCACAGCTTCAAACCACATTACACCAAACACAGGCTCATCGCCTGCTTTCTTACGAACAGATACAGCTGCCCTTGCTGTTATATTGTTGTTTGTATAATTCTCCGGTTGTGGTTCGTATACAGTAACCACCACTCCATCTGCAGAAGTTATTTTTTTAGGCCAGGAATCCTGACCATTACTATATTTTGAAAGCATGAGATTTGCCATGATGAGAATGACCAATCGATACATAAGAGAGCTTTTATAAGTGTAATTAAAATACTGATTTATAAAATTGAAAACAAGGTACAGACGAAATATCACTTATTTGAATTGACCATCATCCTAAAACAAATGATGAAAGCATTTCCAGATTGAAACTACATAAAAATCGTGTAAATAAATAGGTAACAAGCAACCAATAATATGGTTATTGAAATGGTTGTTGTTTTCTCGTCAAATACCGTACCTGAAAAAGGTTATGCGGATTCGTTATTCCTTTTATTGGAATCAGTTTTGTGCCGCTGGCCTTTTTCTTTTTTTAAATACTTTATAAGGAGTATTGACAAAGGTATTAGTAGAATTATTGCCAGAGTTACAGTCCGGCTAATACGGGGATGCATGGCTGAAGAAAATGTTACCGGGTCTGCATCACCCGTCAATATCATATTTGCCCAGTAATATGGAAGCTGCTTCTCCCGGTTGTTATGACGGATAAATTCAAATTTTGCTTTTTTCAGAGCTTCATCTTTATTTAATCCTGCAGCAATATATGTATTAAAATTTTCTGAAATTTTGTATACTGTTTCTTCGTCCGCACGCCAAAGTGTTGAGGAAACTGCCGATATTCCTGCTGCAGAAAACCCTCTTGCGAGACTGTAAATACCTTCTCCGGTTGCTACTCTGCCAATATTGGTTTCACAGGCATTCAACATTACAAGCTGTGTTGCAGGATGATGAAGTAGTTGCAACTCAGGTAAAGAGATAACTGAGTCCTGCATATAGAGCAGAGGTTGGGCGCTACCGGTATCGGCTATGGCATGCGAAAATACTGTTACAACTGTATAGTCTGATATTTGATTAATAAAATTGCTGCGGTTGGCGGCAGCGCCCGTAAAAAGTTTTGAGTGCGGATAAATAGTTGAAATATTTTCAAGCGATCTCCCTGAGTTTTTCAAATCAGGAACAGCTAAACCGGCATTAAACGATTCTGGAGCAAAGCCGGTAAAGTTGCCTTTTGCCTGTGGCTTTTTAAAATTTTTAAGTAAATATTGAGCAGAATACACATAGCTGAATGTATAATGGTACAAAAGAAAATCTTTGCCTGTGCTATCAATGGTAAGCGCCTCAAATGGCAGGAGAAAATTATCGGAACATACTATTACCCGCCCTTCGGGCAGATGTAATGGCTTAAACAAGTTGCAATATAATTCATAAGCCATCAGTGCAAATGCTTTGTAGTTGTTATTTACCCGGTACTTATCGGCACAGCTTTGCATAAATACTGCAATGTTGTTTAAACTAAAATTATTTTGCGGAAGTTTTAATAATGAACTATGCCCGCCTGATATTCTTAATGCATATATCAACGAATCTTCCGCATAATAATATACAAACACAGCATTTCGCTTTAAAAGGTAATTTTGAAGAGACTGGAGCGAAGGGAGATCATTAGCAAATTTATATTGGTAATACAAGGGATATTTTACTTCCAGCGATTTAATATATTTTTCATATTCTGTCTTTACATTTAACAACTTCACCTGCTGAACTTCATAGGCTCCTGATCCCTGGGTTAACATGGCGAGATTCTTTTGTTCAGTAAGAATATGACTGATAAACTCCTGTTCAGTTTTAATTTCAGATGCAGGCAATTGAGATAGTGCGCCCAATTCATTAAGCTTATCATTAAGTAGCATTGCCCTGCTCTTTTCCATATAATAAAAAGCATTCTGCACATTTTTAGTGAGATAACAGGCCTCCATCATTGTAGTAAAGAAATTTCTCGTCCTGTTTCTCCAGTACAACTTACTTTGTTCTGCGTCCTGACTGTTCCGCATAACAGTAATGATAGAATCTGTAAGCATAGCGGTACGCATACAGGCAGAAAGAAAAGCGGTATCTTTTTTCAGCTTGTATTCACTTAATAAATAAACGGTTTTTATTTCAAATAAGGAGAATAGCAATTCCTCATTTCCGGGAAAGCCTAAATCCGTTATCGAAGGATTGGAAAATAAATCAACACTACTTTTCAAACCCTGATAGTTGATTGCGTCTTTCACACAACGGCCGGCTAAATCGGATTCACCATGAGAGAGATAATTATCAGCCCTGTTGATACTTATTCTGCATAGTCTAGTGGAATCGTGTACCTGTTTTGCAAAACGTATTGCGGTTCTGTAACAGTCTTCTGCTTTTTTAAAATCAAAAAGATTATCTCTGAAAAAATTTCCAAAATCGTTATAATCTCCTGCTGTTTGTGCTAAATTTCCGGAAATCAACCTTGTGTTAACTGCATCTTTAAAGGCTTTTTCAGCAATTTTATAGTCTTTGAGCTTTGCATATATGAAACCCTTCATCTTATAGGCACTGGCAAGTCTGAAAGATTGCTGTAGCTGTTGCGCTAATTCAATTGATTTGTCTGCATCTCTATGTGCTTCCTGTAGTTGATCCTGATAGAAATAAGCCTGTGTAGTATGATTCAGAAAGTCGAGAAGACGAATAGAATCCCTGACTTCCAGTGCTGCATATGCACCTAATTTTCCTTCCTCAAGTTCATTTTGATAATCACCGGATTTAAAAAAAATGTTGGCTTTGCCAAGACTTGCATCAAGCTTTGTAGAAATTCTCCCCTGCACTTTTCCTGACAGGATAATGGCAGTATCATAATAGTCAATGGCCCTGCCTGTTTGTTGAAGTTGGGTATAATAATACCCGAGATTGAAATAATTACCCGCAGCTAAATAAAGTGATCGTTCTGTGTTGATCTGTAGGTTGATGCCAGCGGCTTTTAGCGTATATGCTACCGCCTTTTCGTAATCAGCATTTACCTGGTATACATAAAGACCCAGCCTGTGATATATCCTGGACTGTAAAGTATCCTGATCCAGCCCGGCTTGCTTTACTTCTTTGCTGAGTATCAGCAATTTCTTCATCTTTTCCGCACCGGAAAATGAATTGTTTTTTTCAATGGCTTCAAACCGTAGATGTATCTGGTTTTTGATTTCCTGTGCAATAGCGACTGACTGCAGCAATAACAGCCACAGACAGATACACGTGAAAAGTTTTATACTATTCAAAAGTTTGTCTGAGTATCTGTTGTGTAACATGACTTGAAGAGAAATATTTAACTAATTTATTACCTCACCTTTTTTAGTTCGGTATTTACAAAAATATTCCTCTAAACAGTTGTTGCCCTACATTTCTAATTGCCAGGTTTAATAGGTGCAGTACTTGTATCGTTTGAACCTCCGCCGCCTCTTTGGACTCCTTTTGGACAACCTGCAATTAGAAACATACCCCATAACAAAACTGCGAAAAAAGCAATTTTCATAATTCTATTTTTCATACTTGTATCTTTTTAAAATGAATAATACTAAAACAAATACTTTGCAGATAAGTAGTCCTCACAGGAATTGCACCTAAGAAAAAGGAAAAAAATTAAGAAAAGAGGATGAGGTTTGGATAATATTTTCTAACAAAAATTATGCCTTAGTAATTTTCATTAAACTATACCAGGTATAAAAATAAGAACCCTATAATCAGGTCACTTTTGTTTTTTTGCCGGAACTGCTTCCCCCCTTTGCCACATCTCCTCTAAGCAGAGTAGCCGGTTTTTTTTCTTCAAGTTTTTTGCGCCCTTTTTTATTTTTTGCGACGCTTTTTGTTTTTGCTTTTTGCATACCGTTTTTTTTCAATCAAATATAAGATTTAGTTCTGTAGCGGTATAGTATAATGATGCCTGCGGTGAGTGTAACTGTTAATACCGTTATCCATAACCACATTATATAGTGAGTTGACTGGTTGGTAAAATTAACAGGAAATCCATTCCCTACAAGTATGATATTAGCCCAGAAATAAGGCAATTGTTTTTCTTTTCCTCCATTTTGCATAAGAAAAAGTTTCGCCTTTTTCAATGCTTCGTCTTTTCTCATTCCTGCAGCAAGGTATTCATTCATTTTCTGGGCTATTTTATAAATTGTTTCTTCGTCAGCTTTCCATAGTGTGGCAGATACTGCCGGGATGCCAACTGCAGCGAATCCCCTTGCAAGACTATAAATGCCCTCGCCGGTGGCATTGCGGCCTACATTCGTTTGACAGGCGCTCAACATTACCAGTTGTGTTGCATTTTGGCCGATCAATTGCAATTCCTGTATATTAATTGCTGAATCCTGCATATATAAAACAGGATCCTGACTGGTAGTATCCGCCAAAGCATGGGAAAATACATTTACTATGGAGTAATTGGCTATTTTTTTTAGGAAATTACTTTTACTGGCTTCCTTATGGGTAAACAATACGGCATCATCATAGTCAGATGCCGCTTTCTTCAAAGCTCTTGCTGCATTTTTCAGGTCGGGTACCTGAAGACCTGTGTTGAAGGAAACAGGGGCGAAGCCAATAAAACTACCTGATGCAGGATTGGTTTCCGGATTTCGTAATAAATACCGGGCAGAATATGTATAGCTGAACGTATAATGATTGATTAAGAAATTCTTACCCTTCTTGTCTGTTGCCAGTGCTTCAAAGGGAATCAGAAAGTTGTCCAGGCAAAGTATTACCCGCCCATAGGGGATATTTAAACCGGCAAAAAGTGTATGGTAAAGTGTATTGGAAAGTTTTGAAAAATCAGCATAATCATTGTTAAGCATTTGTTTGTTGCTGCAATATTTCAGAAATTCATCGATTTCAACTGTATTAAAACTATCTTCGTTTAGTTTCATCATGTGCGATTCATGCGGACCAATGGCTAGTATATAGGCCTCTGTATCCTGTATGAAATAATGAACGAAATAGCTCTCTGTATTCTTCAGCCAATCTTGTAGTACAGATATATTCTGAACTTCATCGGCATATTTATACTGATAATATAAAGGATATTTTTGATCAAGTGATTTTACAAAATTCTCGAAATCAGCCTTTATTTTCAACAATTCTATTTGTTGTACCCTGAATTTTTCTGAATGTATATCCAAAGAATTAAGCTTTAATCTGCCGGAAACCAAACGACTGATAAAATCCTGTTCAGTTGCCGCCTCAGCTTCCGGCAAATGAACCTGTGCATTCAATTCATTCAATTTATCGCTCAGCAGTACTGACCTGCTTTTTTCCATAAAATAAAAAGCAAGACTATCATTGTCGGCCAAATAGCAGGCTTCAATAGCATTAGCAAAAAAACTTCTTGTGCTGTTGCGCCAATACAATTTACTTTGTTCACCAACCTGCTGTCTTCTTGCCTGTGTAATGGCAGAATCCATAATGATTGCCGATTTCAAACAAGCGTCTATATATACTTTATTCTTGTTTTGCTTATACATAGAGAGCAACCATTCCGTTCTGTTGCCAAGTAATACTAAGAGCAAGTCAATATTCCCAATGGAGGACAATCCTGTCAGGGATTGATTTTTCAGAAAACCTTCCTCCCGGATGCCATACACATTTAATGCTTTGGTATAATATTGAACTGATTTAATGTAATTATTTTGCTGCTTGCGTTGAAATTCCAACTCCCCAAGATTAATAAATGCTTTACACAGACGTTCGGCATTATCTGACTTATGGGCGTAAGCAATAGTCTGCATATAGCAATGCTCGGCTTTGTTATATTCCTTCAGCTTTTGTAAATAATAATTACCCAGATCGGTATAATCATCGGCTATCTGTTCATATTCATTTGTTTTAAGACGGATTTGAATGGACCGTTTGAAAAAATCAGAAGCTTTCTCAAATACTCCTGTTGAAGCATACAGTTGTGCGATAATTTTCAATGAAGTTGCTTTCTCAAAATCAGTGTTAAAATTTTTAGCATACTTTAATGCTGAGTCAGCATCGTTAAATGCTTTTTCCTGGTTGCCAAGATATGCGTAAGACTGAGCCCGTCTGTTAAAGGCAGTCATTACCGATTCGAATTTCGATATACTTTCTGCTTCTGCAATGGCAAAAGAAGCCTCATCAATGCATTTTTGAAAATCCCCGAATTTGAAAAAAATATCAGACCTGAAAATCCTGCTGTTAATAGTATATTGATCAACAATACGGTTTTTCATTTTTATCACAATCACACTATCATACAATGACAGAGCCTTATGGTTTTGGTTGAGTGTCTGGTAAAATGTTGCGAGATTATAATAGCTGTTTACCAGGTACTGAGGGCAGGCATTCTTTTGACCGCTGTTATTAATCCTGATGGATTCCAACACATCCTGTATTGCTTTGGGTGTGGCCATATAGTTGTTGCTGAGATATTCCAGTGCTGCTATACGATGAAGCAATCTTGCATATACTGAATCTTCAGGATATTTGCAGCGGAGCAATTCCTTTTGTAAATCATTCAGCTTTTGCAGCTTTTCTGCGATTGGAGAAGCTTCATCTTTTTCTGTAGCTACAATTTTGTTCCATACTTCTGCAGAAGTGATACACTGAGAAAATACCACATTGCAGGGAGTTATTGAGGAAATGATAAAGAATATCACCCTGATGCGGATGAAGAGTCTATTGCGCAGATAAGTCATTGAGAAATCAATTATTACTTTACCGGCGGGTTTGTAGTCCTCCGGCGCCCATCGGGCTGTTAATCACTTTTCCTTCTTTTATTTTTGAATGTAACCCTGCAATATTGGTAAGAAAAGCCGGAGTGCCATTTGTTTTTAATAATGAAAAAATGGTGTCTCTAACGCCCATTGTAATTGATGAACCCTGAAGAAGCGAACGGTACACGTGATACCATGCAGCCATTTTCCCGGTGAGTACAGGGGTAGCAAAAGATGAGCCCGACACAGGCTCCAGGCTGCTATTCACAGGATTGATGAATACAAAATTACCTGAAGCATCAATAAAATCTGAATTTACCCCTGCATCTACTACATTGGCAGAAAAATTTTGTGTCGGACTCACCAAATCTTTATATACTGTTGTTACTGCAATCACATTAGGAAGAACCGTTGATAATGATGCCGGGTAAAAATGAACACTGTCTAAATTTCTTTTTTGCAAACTATCGGCAGGGTCATATTCCTGGTCTTCAACTGCATCATCTTTATTTCCGGCTGCGGCAATTAGCAGAATATTATTTTGGGTGAGATAATGTTCAATAAATGCTTTAAGTAACACGGGAGAGCTGAATTCATCTAATTCCTTTCCATTACTATCGTATTTGTGTAAAGATTCGTAAAAGCCAAAACTTGCATTAATAATATTTACTTTTCTGTTCTGAGCATAAGCGAATCCGCAAAGTATAGTGAATAAATCGCCGGTTCCGTCTGCGGCAAAAACTTTGACGGGTAAAATTTCTATTTTGTTTTTTTTGTAAGCTTCTGATTCATTAGAAATAAAACGGGCAACAGTTGTTCCGTGCCGTTGAGGATTGTCATCATATACATTATTGTTACCGGATAAAAAATTCCAGCCGGAATCTGCACCGGGTATACAGGGGGGGGCAGCGGATTGATATATTGAAAAATATGGACTGATCAGAGTAGAATCAAGTCCTGTGTCAAATACCGCTACTTTAACAACGGAGTCGCTGTAATTTACTTTCAAAAATTCACCTCTTTTTCTTTCTGTTGGCAGTGTTTTATCCGGAAAGATTAGAGGGCGATTTGTACCAAAAAATATCGGGCCACTTTCCCCGGTAACAGGTATCTTTTTTTTGCTGCTGCTGCCCCCCTTTGCCACTTCACCCTGCATGAAAACTTCAACGGCTTTACCCTCCAGCAAAAAAAGGGTAGAGTCGCAACTGCCACACACAAAGCTTATTGATATATCGCTGTGTGAACCTTTTTTAGTGATGCTGTCATATATCCATTGGCTAAATTGGGCATTGGTAGCATCTGGCCTTAGCCAAACAATCAATTGCTTATACGGATCTTTTTTTTCTGGTTTTGATGGTTTGTAATAGGTATGCCAGTCTGGGGCTTTGCCGGTTTGTTTGTGCTGATGACATTTACACCCGGAGAAAAATAACAGTAATGATAAGAGTGCATAAGGAATAACCGGAGTTAAAATATGTGTTTTACAAACAAAAACTTTCATACTAAAAAAGTATTAAAAAAACGAAACTAACTGCTATGTTTATTGCAGTTGACAAACTTGAAAGTAGTGATGTAAAGGCAAAGATGAATATTCAGTTTTCTTACCAGTGATTAAGCCATTGTTTAGCTTCAGAGCTGCCCTCCTGATTTTCTTTAACTACATTTTGCAGTAATAACTTAGCTGCATCTTTATCTCCTTTACTATTCCTTTGCAATAGTGTAACTGCTTTTAGAAAAGGACCTGCATTACTGAATAATTCTGTCTTTAAAGCCAGTTCATCAAATGCTCTCAGCGCTTTGTCGTAATCTTTATTAATAAGATATACTGTACCTGCATACCTGAGTGCATCGCTATTGCCGGGGTGAGCAGTATATACAGCCTCAAATAATTGAAGTGCTTTTTTGTATTCTTTGTTGTTATAAGCTGCAATGCCTTGCTGAAGACTATCTTTTGCCCCATCCATGGTTTGGCTCAGGTGTGTTAACTCGTTCTTTACATACCGGTTGGCAAGCTGTGTTGGTGAATTATTATTATTAAAAAATGTAAAATAAGTCACAAAGATTACAATCAAACCTGCCGCTACCGCCATTGCAGTTTTGATAAAACTGCTTTTCCTGTTCAGGGAGATTACCTGAGTGGGTTGTTGATTAAAATATTTTTCGGTTAGCTGACTTAATGTATTTTTTAGGGCTGCTTCCTGATCACTGTATTTTTGTGCATTATACATTTCTGCATTGATAGTGCTGTATATGTTGAACCATTGTTGCAACTCATCATTGTCAGCGAGTTCTCTTTCAAAAAGGCCTTTTTCTTCAGGCGTCATGCTTCCATTCAGGTAACTTTCAATCTTTTCAAAGTTGTCGTTCATAAGATCACCATTTCAATGAATTAAATTTGGGAGACTGTCTTACCAGTGTGATTAATTTAGCCATGCACTCCGATTTCTTTTTTCTTGCATAAGCATATGTCACGTTCAGCTTTTTTGCTACTTCATCCATTGACAAGCCACTCCAGCTCAGTTTCAACAGATTTTTGCAACTTTCTCCCATTTGAGACAGTTTTTCAGCGAGGAGAGCGCCTCTTTCCTGATGCATGATACAATCTTCCGCCAGCCTGAAACTGTCTTCTCCGATATAGTTAAATCCTTCAGTGTCGGTATTTGTTACCTTTTGTGTCTTTCTTTTATTCAGCACATTCAACCATTTATTCTTGCATATAAGGTATAGGAATGCTTCCATTGGACAGGTTAGCTCAAAATTTCCTGTTTTAGCTTTGTTATAAATTGAAATCAATGCATCCTGGAAAATATCGGCAGCATCTGTTTCTGTACCACTATTCTGCAGAATCATCCATTTTATCTTTCCTGAGAATTTTTCATATAGCTCCTCTAATACAAATGGATCATTTTTTAATAAAGCCTCAACATATTTCTGATCAGGATGTTGCATCGTAAACCAATAAAATTAAAACTGAAAAAACAATTTACAGGATAGCAAAAGTTCGGGAGCGGATATCAAAATGAATTTCTAAAACAAAAAAAACCAAAATTTGTGATAATCAGTAAATTATTTATATACCCTGCTTTATATTGATGGGTTATGCTATTCATTATATGTATAAAAAAGCCCCTTGCAAAGCAAAGGGCTTATGAAAAAGTTAGTAAATAGATTTTATTTAATAGAAAGTTCAAACATACTTTCATCTTCAATAAAGCCTTCTAAATCATCTCCAACTACACATTCTTCCACACCTGCGGGAGTGCCTGTAAAAATAATGTCGCCTATATTTAAAGAGAAATAGTTGGAAATATGAGCCACAATGCTATCAAAGCTATAAATCATTTGTCCTGAATTGGCCTGCTGTACCAATTCTTTGTTTTTATACAAACAAAAATTGATATCATTTTTTTTCGTTTCCGGGGTAATATCAACCCATTTTCCTATTATAGCGGAGTTATCCCAGGCTTTTGCTTTTTCCCAGGGCAGTCCTTTTTCTTTAAGTTCATTTTGGATATCACGTGCAGTGAAATCAATACCTACAGTTACGCCATTATAATATTTTGAAGCATGCCTTTCCTGAATATATTTACCGTTTTTACTCACCCGCAATACCAATTCTACCTCAGCATGCAATTCATTAGTAAACTCAGGGTAATAAAATGGTGTATGCGATTGAAGCAAAGCGCTTTTTGGTTTCATAAAAATCACAGGCTCAGAGGGTATTTCATTACCCAGTTCCTTTGCATGATCAACATAGTTACGGCCGATACAGAATATTTTCATATTTGATTATGAGTTCAATAAGGTCTAAAAATGTTAGTAAACGATATGAACATGTGCTTTTTTTAGATTTTTTGGGCTGTTCAAGGAAGATGGATAATTATCAGGGAAGATAACACTTGTGAAGTGCTAATTTAATGCAAACTAATTGAAACTTACAATGTTGGCATATTTTTTTAGCGAATGTTAGTCAGTTCAATTTTGATAAATTTATTCAAACTTCATTTGGTTTACAATATTCATTGTACGTTCCAGTCCAATAACTGCAACATTTTCAATTACTTCATTACAAAATTGTATTTTCTGTTTCACAATTGGTAATTCTTCCGGCAACCATTTGCCCAATACAAAATCAACCTGCATCCCCTTGGGAAAATTATTGCCTATTCCAAACCTCAGTTTGGGGTATTTATCAGTACCCAGCGTTTGTTGAATGTCTGCCAACCCATTGTGTCCCCCGTGGCTGCCGCCTGCCCGAAGTCTAAGTTTATTCAGGGGCAATGCCAATTCATCCACAATGGTTAGTGTTTGTTCAGGGCTGAGTTTTTCCTTATCCATCCAGTATCTGAATGATTTACCACTCAAATTCATGTAAGTGGTTGGTTTTATGCAAACAAATATCTTTCCTTTCCACTTTACACGGCAAACATCAGCCAGGCGATCACTACTGAAATATGTATCGTGTTTTTCAACAAAAGCATCTACTACATCAAAGCCTATATTATGTCTGGTGTGTGCATATTCGGCACCAGGATTCCCTAAGCCAACTATGAGGTATTTACTCATGTTAAAAGTTATAAAAAAAAACCCAATCCATTTTGAATTGGGTGATTTTTATGAAATTCAGGTTAATCACCTGTAGATACTATTTCTTTGCAGATGCTGCAGGTGTAGCAGAAGCAGCAGGTGCAGCAGATTCTTCCTGTTTTAACTGCCGGGTCATTACTACAGAAGCAATTGGGATACGGGGAGAATTTAAAATTTCATAGTTTTCCACTTTAACGTCCTCTACCCGCACATTTCCATTTAGTTCCAAATCAGTAAGATCTACCTCAATATTTTCTTTTAAATATTTAGGATAGGTTTTTACTTTCAGGGATTTCATTTTAGTGACCAGTTTACCGCCTCCTTTTACCCCGGCGGCAGTTCCGGTAAATTTCAGGGGGATATCAGCTACAACTTTTTTGTTATCAACAAGTTGTAGAAAATCCAGGTGACTAAGTGAATCTGAAACCTTATCCAGTTGTATATCTTTCAGGATACAATTGTATGATTTGCCATCTACTTTAATTTCAGCTTGCTGAAACTCAGAGGTATATACAATTGATTTAAAAGCCAGAATAGGAGCCTGAAAGTTTATCTCCGTTGTACCACCGTAAATTACAGCAGGCACCAAGCCCTGAGAGCGGAGTTCGCGGGTGGCTTTTTTACCCCTTCCGGTCCTCAGTTGTCCTTCGATTGTAATTGTTTTCATTGTTGTATATTAAAATTAAAATTTACGTTTATTTGTTTCTAAGTTGGCTATGAATAAACAAACTTGTAATACTTTGATTTTCATAAGCATTTCTGATAGCTACTGCAAATAGTTCCGCCACGCTCAGCACTTTTATCTTTCCGCTGGGCTCTCTAAGCGGTAAGGTATCACACACCACCAATTCATCAAGCACACTGTTTTCAATATTTAAGTATGCATTTCCGCTCAACACAGGATGGGTGCATAGTGCTCTTACGCTTTTTGCCCCTTTCTCCAGCAACAAACCTGCTGCTTTGGCCAATGTACCACCGGTATCGCAGATGTCATCAATGAGAACTATATTCCTGTCGTTTACATCACCAATCACCACCATGCTCGCTATTTCGTTAGCCCGTTTTCTATGCTTGTCGCATATCACCATTTCTGCATTAAAATAACTGGCAATTTCACGAATACGATTAGCGCTTCCCACGTCGGGGGCGGCAAAGGTAAGGTTTTCCAGTTTAAGATTTTCAATATATGGAATGAAAATAGCTGAACTGTCAAGATGGTCTACCGGGATATCAAAATAGCCCTGGATCTGGGGAGCATGCAGATCCATAGTGATCACCCTGTCGGCACCGGCTGCGGTTAAAAGATTGGCTACCAGTTTACTGCCTATTGCTACCCGGGGTTTATCTTTACGATCCTGACGTGCATATCCATAATAGGGAATAACAGCGATGATTTTATAGGCAGATGCTCTGCGGGCAGCATCTATCATCAGCAACAGTTCCATAATATTATCACTGGGAGAAAATGTACTTTGTATAAGAAAAACATAATCCCCCCGGATACTTTCGAGAAAAGTAGGTTGTATCTCCCCGTCGCTGAAACGTTGTATACTTACTTTGCCTAATGGTTGTCCGAACTGCTTAGCTATTTTTTCTGCCAGATAGCTTGAACCTGTTCCTGAGAATAATTTCGCCCTCGGTTGCATAAAGTTGGTGGATATGTAGCGAAGATAGAAATAAGCATTTAGTAATGAGCAGCTACAATAAAAAATTGCTACAGTAAAATATAATCTTACTGTATATATAACCGGATATGATAAAAAGTCTTTACCCTAATTGGCTTAAAAAACTATTGTTCCATCGCAGTTGAAGGAGTGGTATGATTTAAATTGGTAATTGAAGCTGTACGAGTTTCCTTTACTGCTGCTTTATTTCCACCTTTAAACGCATGATAAATAGAAGAACATAAGAAAACGGAAGTAAAGAGGATTATACAATACATTGCAATGCAAAACAATACAGGCTGGAGGGAGCCGAGAATAATCTGGCGGTTTGTCAGTTTCATAAGAACAAGATTTTTATACGGTTATTAAAGGATTTTAGATATCTTACGCAATAACGGATGAAAATCACTAAAATTATGCTTACCGGTGAAAAAAAATCTATCAAATACTGGCTTGCCGACGATCGTCCAAGAGAAAAGCTCCGGCTGAAAGGCCCCGAAAGCCTGAGCCATTCCGAGTTGTTAGCTATTCTGCTTCAAAATGGAACACTTAATAAATCCGCTCTCGATCTGGCTAAAGAAATCCTGCAGTTAGGGAAAAATAACCTAAATGACTTGGGTAAACTTTCTATTAAGGAATTGACAAAGATCAAAGGAATAGGAGAGGCCAAAGCTATAACTATTGTAGCGGCAATGGAATTGGGCAGAAGACGGCAGGCTGCCGGCTTTATAGAAAAACCATACGTAACCGACTCTACAAGTATGGCCAATTATCTGCAGGTAATTTTAAAAGATTATGCTCTTGAAGTGTTTATTGTCTTGTATTTAAACCAGGCAAATAAAGTAAATCATACAGAAGTAATAAGTAAAGGGGGTATTACCGGAACAGTGGCTGATACCCGGGTAATACTTAAAAAAGCTTTGGAAGAGGATGCGGTAAGTATTGTACTTTGTCACAATCATCCGTCTGGAAGACTTAAACCCAGCCGGGCAGACGAAGTATTAACTCAGAAAATAAAAGAAGCCGCAAAATATTTTGAC
Source organism: Bacteroidota bacterium (assembly GCA_018268105.1). Taxonomy (GTDB): domain Bacteria; phylum Bacteroidota; class Bacteroidia; order Chitinophagales; family Chitinophagaceae; genus Agriterribacter. Next base: position 28,717 of record JAFDXG010000202.1, read on the forward strand.
ATCAGGGTACTGGATCATATTATCGTAAGTGAAGAAGGATATTACAGCTTTGCTGATGAGGGTTTGCTGTAATTTAGAGATAACAGACCTTTTACAAAGATGTTAGCTCTAAATAATATTACATAACTTCCGCAAAACAAATTCACATGAAATATGGTGTTTACTTTTTCGGGCTCTTTTTATTATTTGCATTAAATGGTGTAACCCAATCTAAGCTAATGGAAATTCCTCTGTACGGCGATAAACAAATCCCCAATGATATTCAGGGCACGGATGAAGAAAAATCTGAAATTTCAGGCAATATTCAGCGTATAAGCAACATTCGCAAACCAACATTAACTATTTTTCTCCCTGACAAAACAAAAGCTAATGGTACTGCGGTTATTATTTGTCCGGGTGGAGGATACGGCATTGTAGCGATTGACCACGAAGGATACAAAGTTGCAAAAAAATTTAACGATATGGGAGTGGCAGCTTTTGTATTAAAATACCGCATACCCAATAAAAAGAATCAGCAGGATCCGTCTATTGCACCGCTTCAGGATGCACAACAGGCCATATTAACTGTAAGAAGCAATGCAGGAAAATGGCAAATTGATCCTGCAAAAGTGGGAATCATGGGCTTTTCTGCAGGGGGGCACCTTGCTTCTACAGCGGGTACTCATTTTACAAAAGCAGAAATTGACAATCCCGGGAATATTAATCTTCGCCCTGATTTCATGATGCTTATTTATCCGGTCATCAGTGCAGAAAAAAACATAACACATGCAGGCTCTTTCAAAAACCTGCTTGGTGAAAATCCGACAGTGGAGCAACTTAATGAGTTCTCAAATGAAAAACAAATCACTCCACAAACCCCACCCTCATTTCTGGTACATGCATCGGATGATAATGGTGTAAGCCCGGAGAACAGTATTGTATTCTATGAAGGTTTATTAAAAAATAAAATACCGGCAGAACTGCATATTTATCAAAATGGAGGGCATGGTTTTGGAATGCATAATCGTACTACCAAAGATGAATGGATGGACCGTTGCATGAACTGGATGGCCGCCAACGGCTGGTTAAAAAAGTAAAGAAAAAACGGTTCCCTCACCTTCAGTACTTTGCACCTGCACATTGCCTTTGTGCAGCATCATTATCTGTTTACACAGGCTCAGCCCAATGCCGCTGCCAGTTTTCTTTGTACTAAAAAAAGGAATAAATATCTTATCCAGCAGATCAGCAGGTATGCCGGTCCCATTATCTGCTATTTTTATTATCACTTTCTGATTTGTGCTGCGTGTGGCAGATAAAATAATATGCGGGTTGGGAGTCTCTTTAACTGCATCAATAGCGTTTACAAGCAGATTAATTAACATTTGCTCCACCAGATTTGTGTCAGCCTCAAGCATAAGATCGGTATCTTTTAGTATTACATCCACATCAATATTTTTTTGCTGGAGTGTTGGCTGCATCAACTGAGATAAATTCTCAAAGAGATCCCGAACATATACACGGGTAAGGTTCAGCGTTGTTATCTTATTTAAATTGCGGTAGGTTTCAGCAAATTTTAAGAGACCTTCGCTCCTCCGTTTAATGGTTATGATTCCCAACTCAAGGTCTTCTACGGTGCCATCAGTATCCTCCAGTTTTTTTTCTGCCATCTGCAATCTGTTTTTTAAAGTATCTGCAAGAGAAGATATTGGCGCTACCGAATTCATAATCTCATGTGTCATGACGCTTAACAATTTTTGCCATGCTTTAGCCTCAGTTTCATCAAGGGCCTCATTTACATTTTGTATAGCTATCAGTTTATATACTTTATTATCTGTTTGAAATGCAGTAGCGGAAAGCAAAAGTTTGATAATATTTTTTTCACTGGTTACCGATATCACCTCATTCTCACCTGAACGTAAGGCTATAATTGCATCATATAACACTTTATTCCTTTTCTCCAGCGAATGGATAGTTTTGAGATAGGGAATACCAAGCATTTTTTTGAGCGACTCATTCATCCATCCGGTTTCACCACTCTCATTGTTGTAAGATAGTATCCCGGTATCCACCAGTTCAAGTATCTTTTGAATATATTGATATTGTGTTTCGCGTTCTTTACTGATTATTTTAAAAGTAGTATTGATATCATTAAAGCCACGGCGCAGGGGTTGCAGTTCCGGCGGCGCCTGCGTTACATTAAAATGCCTTGAGAAGTCCCTGTAATGAACAGACTCAACAAACTGTGATACCTCATCCAGTGCTTTTTTGTGAAAGCGAAAAAAATCAATGAGTATATATATAAGTATTGGCACTGTCGCAATCAGGTACACATACCAGCCCTTACCCTTTACCAGCAGAAAAGAAGTGATGCTGAGTATTATTAACAACAACATTACCCTTACTATTAAGCGCCATTCATATTTTCTTAACATGCTTGTAAATTTCTGGTTTCAGGTTTATAACTGATCGCTCACTACTGATACTATCTCTAAATGTCATATTTGCTTAATCTTCTGTATAAAGCTGTCCGGGTAAGTCCAAGTTCTTTAGCGGCTTTTGTAATGTTTCCATTGTGTTTTTCTATCACACGGAGAATTGCATTTTTCTCAATTGCGCTTAGATTCAGTTCTGCTGGTTCATCAGCAGATGAAGTATTGGATTCAATGGGTGAAAAAATAAGATCAGTGCCATGAAGAGATTCCCCATCAGACATGATCACTGCCCGTTCAATGGTGTACTGGAGCTCTCTTACATTACCGGGATAATGATAATACCTGAGTTTTTCCAATGCCGAATCATCCAGGCTAACCGATGGTTTTAAATATTTTGCAGCATAAAGCTGTACAAAATGTTTAGCGAGTGCAATAATATCGTCTTCGCGTTTACGCAATGGAGGCACTGTAATTTCTACGGTGTTAATTCTGTATATCAGATCTTTTCTAAACTTGTTTTCGTTGGCAAGTTCCTGAAGAGGAAGATTGGTAGCGCAGATGAGTCTGATATCTACGGGAACTGGCTGATTTGAACCAAGCCGTATTACCTGCCGGTTTTGCAATACAGATAATAGTTTAGCCTGCTGTTGCAGAGATATGTTTCCAATTTCGTCAAGAAACAAAGTGCCCCCGGAGGCTGCTTCAAATCGCCCGGTACGATCTTCTCTCGCATCAGTGAAAGCTCCTTTTTTGTGACCAAATAATTCGCTTTCAAACAGCGACTCTGTTAATGCACCAACGTCTACTTTTACAAATGCTTTGTCCGCACGGAGTGATAGCTGGTGGATCGCTTTTGCAATAAGATCTTTACCTGTCCCATTTTCTCCAAGTATCAGAATATTAGCATCAGTGGGAGCTATCTTTTTCAATTTATAGAATATATCCTGCATTATATCTGAAGTTCCCAGCAATTCCGTACCAATTATACTATCCTCGGTGCCAGACTGTATTATATTCCCATTATTTCCTTTTTGTTTTAAAGTTTCTCTGATTACAGCGATCAATTTTTCATTATGCCAGGGTTTTACCATAAAATCTGCGGCTCCTTCCTTCAAGGAGCGAACTGCCAGATCAATATCACCATAAGCTGTTATCATTATTATTGCCGCATCTGAACCAAGTTCTTTAATTTTCCGAAGCCAGAATAAACCTTCATTGCCCGTATTCACCGAGCTGTTAAAATTCATATCAAGCATGATCAGATCAAAGGATTGCTTTGATAATAACCAGCGTAGATTTTCAGGATTCTTTTCTGTAACAACACTCCCGGCTTCAGTTTTCAGTAATAGCCTGACTGCCGTAAGTACATCCTGATCGTCATCTATAACCAGTATGGAAGCATTCTTTAAATTCATTATTCGCAATATTAATAACAGGGTGGATGCTAAATTAAGTCTTACCCGGCAAAAAGTGTAATGTGCATTTGCAAATGGGTGAAGGTATTATACAAACGGTTGGTATATAAAAGCGAAACAGATCCGGCGACAATTTATAAGTGTGTATACTTGTAGCAGTTTTGGAGCAACCCCAAAATGAGATATTTTATACAAAATTGAAAGAAATGACAAAAAGATCAAATCACGTAGTTCCATCATCTTCCAGATGGGCCGTTAAAAAGACGGGATCTGAAAGAGCATCAAAGACTTTTGATACGAAAGAAAAAGCTGTTGAATATGGCAGGGAACTAAGCAAAATGGAAAAGACTGAATTATATATTCATAAAGCTAATGGAATGATCCAAAATAGAACTTCCTACGGAAACGACCCTTATCCACCTAAAGACACCAGATATTAATGAGTTTTGATAAAACGTTTTATAAACTACCCTTTTGACAAATCGTACATTGACGGCATTCTGAAACCTATTTTATATGTCCTTGTAAAAAATCAGCTTAATTCCAGACTTTCTCCTAAAGTTTTGGATTCCGGTGAGGTTAGGCTGCAAAAAATTACAGCGATAATCAAATCGCGTATATATAGTGTGTTCATGACTTGTCTATTATTAAATCAAAGAAAGCATAGGAATTCTCAAGAATGATGAATATACCTTTTGAATTAGGAATTGACTATGAGCTTAGAATCAGCGGTATCCCGAAATTGAGAAAAAAACAATTTCTAATACTTGAGGCAATTAAATATGATTATATGAAATCCATTTCTGACATCAATGGATTTGATATTAAGGTGCATAGTAAAGAAACAGAAAAAATATTCGAATGTTTATACACTTGGTTAAGTGAAACTTTAAAAATTAATAAGCAGGACCCTCCTCTCAAAATGTTTTATGATTTTATTGACTTTAATACAAGCTTATTCGATGAGAAAGTCGCTAAATTTCATTCGGACGATTTAGCCAAAAATTATATAGAGAAAATTAGCATTCCTGAATATATTGATGAAATACGTGAGCGAATTTAACTGAACATACCCGTCTGGTGTAACAACAACCTATTGACTGCAATTACGGCCAGTATTGTGCAATTTTTTTTCTCAAAAAACTAACACTTCTTTCCAACTGCTCCATTCCATCGACCCCGTCTTCAATACTGATCCAGCTATTAAATCCTACTCTTTTCAACTCTGTAAAAATTGCGTCATAATCATTTAATCCTTTTCCAATTTCACCATGACTCAGTCTTTTAGCATACCCCAGGGCTCCTCCTTCTTCTTTTCTTAAATCTTCTATTGTGCCCTCTTTTAAATAACGGTCGCTGGCATGCATAGTAACCACACGGTTGGAAACTTTATATAATAAATCAAGCGGATCTTCACCAGCAAGGTAAGTATTGCTGGGATCGTAGTTGACACCAAATGCAGGATGATGTATGGTGTCTACCAGTTTGCAAAACACATCCATCTTTTGAGCGAACTCGGGATACTCCCAAAAATCATCTTTATAATGATTTTCAAGGATTAAAGTAATACCTCTTTCTTCTGCATAAGGCAGACAATTATAAATGCTATCTGCGGCAAGTTTTACACCTTCTTCAATAGATAATTCTGGTCTTCGTTGGCCAGACAATACCCTGCAGTAGGATCCACCCAGGGCAAAGGTCATGTCTATCCAGGCTTTTTGCTTTTCTATTTCTTTGGTTCTAAAACTTTTGTCTGGATGAGTAAAGTCCGGCGAACAGCACATCATGGGGATTGTCTTCCCATGGTCTTCTACTCTTTTACGAAATTTACTCCAATTACTTTTATCTGACATTTCCAGGAATCCAGCATACCATTCCAGTCCGTCAATATCCAGCTTCACTGCCAGATCAATCCATTCTGTTACAGTCATTGTACCGTCTTTGCAAAGGGCCTGCATAAAGGCTTTGGGAAACGCGGCTAAGCGTGGCATGGTTGTTTATTTGATATTTAAAATGTACGATTTGAAATTATTCAGTAATGCCAAATGATGGGTTACCAGACAAAAGAGAAAAAAGCATTGGCTTTATACTTCGTAAAATGGAGTATTTTTTTTGATAACTATTGACAACAATATGTTATTAGTCTGATGCAAATTGCAACTTATAAATGAGCTAAATGTCTTTTATACCTGGAAATGGCAAAAATGTAATATCTACTCTTCTGTTTTACCAAGTCCAAGTTTTTCTACCGCTATTTGTGATGCAATCTGGCTGGCATCTTTTTTATTGAACGCTTTGCCTTCAGCAATCAGTTCACCATCTACTACAGCGCCGACAGTGAATAGTCGCCGCCCGTTTTCAAAATGTTCATCGAGCGTTTCAAATTCAAGATTTTTGCCATTTTTGTTTGCCCACCCGTAAAGTTTGTTTTTATGATTGATTTCAAGAGTTTCCAGGTCTTCCACAAACATATGTGGAATAATGATATGCCTGAGTACCCATTGCTTGGTAGTGTTATATCCTTTATCAACATAAATTGCCCCTACCAATGCTTCAAGAGTATTACCAAAAATCTGACTTACTTTGAGGGAATTGTCGTTTTTATTATAGATAGTAATTTTTTTTAGTCCCATTTTAACGGCAATCTCATTTAGGGTTTGCCGGTTTACCATTTTACTGCGCATTTCAGTCAAAAAGCCTTCTCCCTTGTAGGGATATCTTTTAAACAGATAGTCGGCTACAATACCACTGAGAATGGCATCACCTAGGTATTCGAGGCGCTCATTGTTTTCGTCTGTTCCTTCCTTTACCGACCGATGACTTAATGCTGTTTTGTATAAAGACAGAACGCCAGGGATAAATCCCAGCAAATCGCATAATTGCTTATAAAAGGAGCGACTGGTTTTGTCAATTCCGAGATATTGAATAAAATAACGGACTAACGCCAAAGGATTAGATTTTCATTAATGAGTAACAAATGTAAGTAACTCCTGATGAGTTGCAGTAAATAAAATGGTAAACGGGAAAATCAGGCAGAATATTTCTTGATAATAACAGACGCATTATGCCCCCCAAAGCCAAATGTGTTACTGAGTGCTGCCCTTACGATTCTTTGCTGGGCCTTAAGGAAAGTAAAATTTAAGCGGGGATCCAAACCGGGGTCATCGGTAAAATGATTAATGGTTGGAGGAACAATGTCGTGCTTTACAGCCATCACGCAGGCTATAGCTTCAATAACACCGGCAGCCCCAAGGAGGTGTCCGGTCATTGATTTTGTAGAACTGATATTGAGATTATAGGCATGATCGCCAAAGACCTGTTGTATAGCTTTTACTTCAGATATGTCTCCTAGTGGTGTTGACGTACCATGCACATTGATATAGTCAATATCTTCAGGTTTCATACCTGCGTCGTCAAGTGTAGCCAGCATTACATTTCTTGCTCCCAGTCCTTCGGGATGTGGTGCTGTAATATGATGAGCATCTGCACTGGCTCCTGCTCCTGCAATTTCGCAAATAATATTTGCACCGCGTGCTATAGCATGACCCAGTTCCTCCAGGATCAGCATACCGGCGCCTTCACCTATTACAAAACCATCCCTGTCTTTATCAAAAGGACGGGATGCTGTTTTCGGATCGTCATTGCGTTCGCTTAGCGCTTTCATTGCATTGAAACCACCCACTCCGGCTTCCCTAATTACACTTTCGCTGCCACCGGCAAGTATTATATCAGCTTTACCCAGTCGTAACAGATTGAAAGCATCCATAATAGCATGAGTGGATGAAGCACACGCAGATACTACAGCATAGTTAGGTCCACGAAAACCATGACGCATTGATATCTGCCCAGCGGCAATATCAAGAATCATTTTGGGAATAAAGAAAGGATTAAAACGTGGGGTACCATCGCCCAGGGCAAATTCAGTAACTTCCTGCTGAAAAGTTATTAATCCGCCTATGCCGCTCGAAAAAATCACACCCACCCTGTCCGGGTTGACCAGGTCTTTACTAATACCTGCACTTTTAACAGCTTCATCGCTGCAGGCAAGGGCAGTTTGTGTAAAGCGGTCAATCTTTCGGGCTTCTTTTCTATCAAGAAAATTTGTGGGCTCGAAGTTTTTTAATTCGCAGGCAAACCTTGTTTTGAATTTTGACGCATCAAATAATGTAATTGCATCAGCTCCCGAAACGCCATTAACAAGCCCATGCCAGTATTCCTGAACAGAATTTCCCAAAGGAGTTAAAGCGCCAATGCCCGTTACAACTACACGTTTTAAATTCATAAGCGAGTTTGCCTGCGATCAACGAAATAGAAAAAATTACTTTGCGTGTTCCTCAAGATACGTAATAGACTGACCTACAGTGGTTATAGTTTCAGCCTGTTCGTCAGGAATGGAAATATTAAATTCTTTTTCAAATTCCATGATCAGTTCAACTGTGTCTAATGAATCAGCTCCCAGATCATTGGTGAAAGATGCTTCGGGGGTAACCTCAGCTTCATCAACACCTAATTTGTCAACAATTATCTTTTTAACTCTTGTTGCAATGTCGGACATGGTTGTAAAATTTGGTTAATACTGGGTGCAAAAATATAGTTTTTGAAGTAAAAACAATATCTATTTACAATTGTGTCAAAAAGATAATTGATAAACATGGGGAAAATGGGGTGAATAATCTTATTAATATCCTGTAGATGCCAATGCTTTTATGGGGCATTTTTTGTATTTTTAAGTTTAAGCCCGTTTTAAAAATCCAGCGAATGCCATTAAAGTTCATAGATCATGACTCTCAGGAATATGCGCAGATGATCCAGCTTAGAGATAGTATTCTGCGTAAACCGCTGGGCTTATACTTCGACCCTGAAGAGCTTAACCGTGAAAAAGACGATGTGCTGATAGGAGCATTTGAGGAAGACAAACTAATTGGCTGCTGTCTGCTCACCAGAACGGGAAATCATACTTGCAGACTGAGGCAAATGGCGGTAAGCAGCAATCTGCAGAAAAAAGGTATAGGGGCCACTTTAATGACATTTGCAGAAAATGTAGCCCGCGACAGGGGATATGCAACACTCACTATGCATGCCCGGAAGTCGGCAGTAGGTTTTTACCAGAAATTTGGATACAATATTACCAG
>JAFDXG010000203.1 GCA_018268105.1 Bacteroidota bacterium
ACCAATTTTCAAAACACCTTTAGGGTCGCTTGGGCGCATATCTTCATTTTCAACAAAAACACCTGTTTTAGGAATTTCCTTTGAGGCGGTAATATCGTAAGTGGCCTTGGAAACCTGCGCTTTGTTGACGCCGTATTGAAGATTATTATTAAACGCAATGTTTACTGCTTGTTCAGGTGCTATCCTTTGTTGAGCTATAACACTAAAACTGCAAAGCGAAAGCAACACCATCAATGCTGATTTTACACCCAATTTATTATTACGCTTAAAATTGATTTTGGTATTGAACAAAATATATAAAACGGGTAAAACAAATAAGGTTAAAAATGTTGCTGTAATTAAACCGCCTATTACTACAGTGGCTAATGGTCTTTGAACTTCTGCTCCTGAACCTGTGCTAATGGCCATTGGAAGGAAACCGAGTGAAGCTACCGCTGCCGTCATCAGAACGGGACGCAATCTCATTTTTGTTCCTTCAATCACTCGTTGAACGACATCTTGTATTCCTTCTTTTGCAAGGTCTTTAAAAGTGCTGATTAGTACAATTCCATTGAGTACCGCTACACCAAACAAAGCAATAAAACCAACTCCTGCCGAAATACTAAATGGCATTCCCCTTAGCAATAATGCAAACACACCGCCAATGGCGCTCATTGGAATGGCAGTAAAAATGAGTAAGCTTTCTTTAACCGAACCAAATGTGAAGTAGAGCAATAGGAATATTAATGCTAATGCTAAAGGAACAGCAAATTTCAATCGTGCCGAAGCTTCTTTTAAGTTTTCAAATGTGCCGCCATAAGTGTAGAAGTAGCCTGAAGGCAGCAGGTTTGCTTTTGAAAGTTTTTGTTGAATGTCTTCTACAACTGTTTCAACATCTCTGTTCCGTACATTGAAACCAACTACTATTCTGCGCTTTCCATCTTCACGGCTAATTTGTGCAGGTCCTTCCTTGAAGGCAACTGTAGCTACCTGCGATAGAGGAATTTGTACTCCTTCAGGCGTTGATATAAAAAGGTTACTCACATCATCAATAGAATTTCGGCTTACACTATCTAACCTTACTACCAAGTCAAACTTCTTTTCATCTTCAAACACAACACCTGCTGCTTGCCCTGCAAAAGCAGTACTCACGGTGTGATTAATATCTTCAATATTTAACCCGTAGGAAGCTAATCTTGCCCTGTCGTACTGAATAGTGATTTGCGGTAAGCCTGTGGTCTGCTCTATTTGTGGTTCGGTAGCTCCATTTACCTGCTGCACTACTGCTGCAACCTTTGGTGCGATTGCCGCAAGGGTATCAATATTTTCTCCAAATATTTTTATGGCTACATCCTGCCTTACACCTGTCATTAATTCGTTAAACCGCATTTGTATAGGTTGTGAAACTTCAAAGAAAACGCCGGGTATCATTTCTAATTTTTCCATCATTTCCGCGGCCAACTCATTATAGCTCTTTGAAGATTTCCATTCTTTTTTCGGCTTTAAGGTTACCATCAGGTCTGTAGCTTCGGGGGGCATAGGGTCTGTTGGCACTTCTGCGCTACCTGTTTTACCTACTACAGTTTTTACTTCCGGAAAGGCCTTTAAAATGCGGCTTGCCTGCATTGAGGTTTCAATGCTTTGCGATAGAGAAGTGCCTTGTGGTAAAATACAATGCACGGCAAAATCACCTTCCTGCAATTGCGGGATAAACTCACCACCCATTCTGCTGAAAAAAACAAATGCAATCATTAGCAATGCGAAAGACGCACCTACTATTGCATACTTTACACGAATGACTTTTTGTAACAAAGGCGTGTACCACCGTTGCAGTTTATCCATCATTTTATCTGCAAAAGTTTTTTTGTGTTTTATATTCTTTGATAGGAATAAAGAAGTCATCATAGGGATATAGGTAAGGGACAAAATGAGCGCTCCAAGAATGGCGAACGCCACCGTTTCTGCCATTGGCCGGAACATTTTGCCTTCAATACCCTGTAATGAAAGGATAGGCAGATAAACAATGAGAATAATTATTTGTCCGAAGGCTGCGGAACTCATCATTTTTTTGGCACTGCTTCCGACGGCTTCATCCATTTGCTGTTGTGTGAGTTTACCGGCTGGTTTCAAGCCCAAATAATGCAGGCTGGCTTCTACAATAATTACCGCACCATCCACAATTAATCCAAAATCTATCGCTCCTAAACTCATTAGGTTTCCACTTACCCCAAAGAGGTTCATCATACCCAAAGCAAAAAGCATTGATAAGGGAATAGCGGAAGCTACAATAAGCCCGGCTCTTAGATTTCCTAAGAAAAGAACTAATACAAAAATGACGATTAGCGCCCCTTCTATGAGGTTCGTTTTTACCGTATTGATAGCCCGGCTCACCAAATCTGTGCGGTCTATAAAAGGCTCTATCACCACATCATTTGGCAGCGATTTTTGAATAGTAGATATTTTCTCTTTTACCCTGCTAACCACATCAGCGCTGTTTTCGCCCTTTAGCATCATTACTATCCCGCCTACTGCTTCCTTTTCACCATTGTAGGTAACGGCACCATAACGAACAGCATTTCCAAAACCTACATCAGCAACATCTTTTATAAGAATAGGAACGCCGCCTGGCGTTTTTATTACCGTGTTTCGTATATCATCCAATGAACTTACCAAGCCAATGCCACGGATAAAATAGGCGTTAGGCTTTTTGTCAATGTATGCGCCGCCTGTATTTTCGTTGTTTTTTCCTAATGCATTGAAGATTTCTGCAATGGTTACATTCATTGCTTTGAGGCGGTAAGGGTTTACTGCTACTTCATATTGCTTTAGCAAACCGCCAAAACTATTTACTTCTGCGATACCTGCTGTACCATATAATTGCCGGGCAACAATCCAATCCTGCATTGTGCGCAAATCCATTGCGGAATATTTATCTTCTGCGCCTTTTTTTGGGTGAAGTACATATTGGTATATCTCTCCAAGCCCTGTACTAACCGGTGCAAGTTCTGGCCTGCCTATTCCATTGGGAATTTTCTCTTCGGCTTCTTTTAATTTTTCATTTACGAGCTGGCGGGCGAAGTAAATATCCATTTCGTCTTTGAACACGGCAGTAATAACAGATAGGCCGAAACGAGAAATTGAGCGTAGCTCAATAAGGCCTGGAATGTTAGCCATACTTTGCTCAATAGGATAAGTAACTAATTGTTCCGTTTCCTGCGCTGCTAAGGTTGGTGTAAGCGTTATGATTTGTACCTGATTGTTGGTAATATCCGGTACTGCATCAATGGGTAATCTGGCTGCACTCCAAATACCCCATATAATTAGTCCTAAGGTAAATAGCCCTATAAGGAACTTGTGCTTTATACTAAAGCCAATAATTTTATTAAGCATACTTTCATTGTTAAACTGATTGATTTTTTGAAATAGTAAATGACTGTATTGCGTAGCAATACAGCATCTTTGAATTAAAAATTCAGCTTAACAAGATTTGGGCGGCTGCCAAACGGCTTCTAAAAAGCCTGTGAGGTGGTGGGATTTGTAAAAGGAAAAATTTTCCTTTACTACAAAGGTGGGTTTCACATAAGTGAATGCAAGCAACGGCATTTTAGACACTGCCACACTGCAACAAGAACAATGGCAAAGCGGTGGGCAATGCTCAGTTTCGTGCTGGTGGTTATCGTGGCTTTGTGTTGCCGAAACCTGCGTGGTTGTGGGTAAATTGCAATCCTGTGCATCTGTGCAGGGCATACCCGACAGCAGCAAAATATACAGGCTAAATATGAATGCAATTATTTTCACGAGTGGCAAAGATAAATTCTGCAATTCAGTTTTGCAAGTTTTTAAATGCAATGGTGTTGCAGGGGGTTAGAGAAACCAAAGGTTATCCTTTCCAAATTGTGGAATATCATCGCCGTCAAAATGTGGGGCAATTTGAGCAACCATTTCAGGATATTTTATAGTAATTGGTAGGTTTTGTTGTTTTACAGACTTCCAATAAATGCGGCTGAACTGATACACTTGGTCTATCAAGCCCTTTATGGTTAAAGGTTCTTGTAACTGGTTTTTGTCGCTACAATCTATCTTCAATTTTATTGGAAATGGAAACCCTTCGCTTTCTTTGAAATCATTGCTATTATATCTCGTATTGTTGCAAAGCAAGAATTTATTATTCCCAATATTTACAAATGTGCCACTAATAGGCATTAGGTTTGACCAATTGCCGTCAAACAAAACTATATCTTCTGATTCTGTTTTATTAATCGTAATGATAAATACCGGTATTGATAACCCCATTTGATTTAATGCCGTTAGAATTGGTTCAAGCTCTTTGTCCGACATTGTTTTGTAGAAATGAATAATAAGCCTATCTGGTTGGTTATTGAGCGTTGTAAATTCTCTTACTGCATTTGCTATTGAACCTGCCAATACTTGTATTTCAGAACGCAGGAAGTATTCAAAACGGTTGAAGCCTCCTGTATTGTTGAAGCTAAATGCAGAACCTATGTATTGTGTATCGGTATCTACTTGTTTAAACGCACCTATACCTACGATTAATTCATTTTTAATCGGTGTATTTAAACGCCAAGGCACACCGTCCAATTTTGCCAAGATTGCCACGGCAATATTTGCCAAACTGAAAACATAGTTGTTACCGCCCTGAATTACTTTGTCCGCATCAATACATTGTGAGGTAATTTTTCTTTTTAAAAGTTGCTCTTTGACTTTATAGTAAATCTCTCTTTTCTGCAAGTCTGATTCAAACTTTGAAAATGGCGTAATGTAAATGGCTATATATTTAACATCATCGTCAAAATTCCGATTTGATAATTTCGTTTCAATTTCAGCAATTGGATTCTCAATGTCTGAAAACGGTATGCTAAAGCCTTCTTTTGTATGAAATAAAATCTGCGAAAAATTGGTTAGTCCTTTGAAAAAGCCGAGACCGTTTGATAGATACTGGTTTAACTTTTTTGCCACTTCCAAATTGGAAGAATGGAAGATAAAAAATAATTGAACATTTGGGTATGGCGACTTCTTAAATGGACCATAAGATTTTATACCGTTATAAGGTACATAGTCTATGCCTGTCGCATTATCCCTTTTACCGAAAGTTAGCAAGTTGCTGTCTTTAGTGGTAGTGTTTAATTTGGAAGCTGGTACTTTGTAAAAATCAAGGCTATGCAATGGGATTCTTTCCAAAAACTTAGCATCATTGAAAAACTTCCTAGCAAATGCATTGATTTTACTTAAATAAGTTTTGTACCTGTTATCTCGTGGTGGTGCCTCTGTTGGATAACCAATTGCTTTTTTTAATTGTTTTCCCAATACGGGAAATACTTTTTCGTAATTAATATCTTCTTTCTCAAGTAGGCTTTTGTATTTCCACAATTTATTGCCATATAACACCCAATTAAAATTTGAAGCATCATATTTCTTGATTAAATTGGCAATACTTCTGCGGAATACTTTTGATTGACCGTCATAAGACACTAACAATTCCGGATAATCACTCACATTGTGAAACTGAACTTTTACCGTAAACTTATCATAAGTACTAAAATCAGATTTTGAGGCATTTGCAACAGGAAGCCAAACTTGTGTTTCCCTAATGAAGCCTGTCCTTACAACCTGCTCTTTAATCTTGCTGAAATAATAATTAAGCTGTCCATTGTAAAACCTTTTTAGCAGGTCCTGATTTTCAGTTTTGAAGTCAATGGAAAGCTTAGTAAATCCTTTTGTTTCTCCGATAAAAGTTGTGTAGATAAAATCTGCATCAGGGTTGTTGGAAATATTTGGGAAAATGGAACTTATGTTTTTTGGAAACAGTGTTTTATGCAATCGTGAAGCACTGCCATTATCATCAAGGCTAAAGTAAAAATCTATCGCTTGTTTAGGATAGTCAAATGTTAGAATATTAAAGAATAATTTTTCGGACATAGTGAATTGAACATTTTGGTTAAGGTTTTAGGTTATAATTATACTTTCAAATCACTTACAGAGCCAACAACCCTGTAATTGACATTATCAATCACTGCGAAGTGCTTTTCTGCACATTCAATTTTCATTCTTTCTCTATCCCTGAGCAGGCTTCTATCCTTAGCAGCTTTGGGGTCTTTGGTTTCGGCTACGAAGTAGATTTTTGTTTCTTCTCCGTCCTCTCTTTTTATTAAAGCCCAATCGGGATTGTAGTTTCCTATTGGTGTTTTGATTTGGAATTTATCAGGCAACTTCACATAAAACAGAATATCCTCCCTGCTGTCGCAATCTTCTGCAAATTTCTTTTCGGGGCTGCTCAATGAATCAATTACTATGTAATTGTAAAGTGTTTTGCGCTGGCTTTGTACTTCAATCAGGTTTTCTAAATAGTGTTCTATCTCCGCAGCTTCAAACAATTTCATTTCATATACCTGCCCTGCTATCTTCTCGTATTCTATGCCATTGATTTTAATTCTGTCAAACTCCTGCTTTATGATTCTTACAACCGTATCCATAAATAATTGTGGATTGTTGAAGATTTCATTTAGCCTGTTGGATTCTAATATTATTCTTGAAATGGTATCTCTGGTGAGTTCTGTTTTAGATTGGATATAAGCCACAAAATCGGGTATTTCATACACTGCATCTTTGATTGTCTTAACCTTTGAAGCTGTTTGTGTGCCGCCAATTTCTATTAACCTGCCTTCCTTATCTCTTACAAACTTTGTAATGTGCTTATCCCTGTATATTTCGGGCTTGGTAATGGTTCCCATTTTTTTGAGGGCAGCCGCACAATTCTTGATTAATACTTCGGTGCTATAATCAACCTTGTATTCTGTACGGTATTTGATTTTATCCCACAACTCTAAGAATAGCGTATCATCTAACCACTTATCTTTTAGCTTAACCTGCTTGCGTTCCCTTGCATTTTTAATCCTGCCTTCAAACTTCACTCCACAATCTTCTTCAATCTCTGATTGCAATGCTTTTGAAAATGCTTCGTAGGATTCATTGGCAATAACTGTAAGGCGGTTGATAGGTCTATCTAAATTTCTTGCTCCCGACTGGTCAACGCATAGGCGCAAACCTCGCCCTATTTCCTGCCGTTTTTTAATGTCGGATTTGGTTTCGTTTAGTGTGCAAATTTGAAATACATTGGGATTGTCCCAACCCTCACGCAAGGCTGAGTGACTGAATATGAAACGCAGGGGTGTATTAATGTCCAACAACCTTTCTTTATCCTGCATAATCAGTTTAAAGGTTTCATCATCTGCCTTTGTGGACTTGCCTTCCTTTGAATCCTTAAACTTCCCTTTATCCTGACTAAAGTAACCGTCGTGAACCTGCTCGGGTTTGTAGCTGTACAAACCTCTGTATGCCGGCATAGCTTGCCACTTGGCAAAGCTTTCTTCAAACCATATTGCAAACTTGCCTTGTACTGGATTGCCCTGGTCGTCATAACTGCGATAATTGGCAACTCTATCAATAAAGAATATGGAAAGGACTTTGATACCCTTGCTGCGTAATTCTTTTTCTTTTTTGAAATGATTTTCTACCGTGGCATCAATCAT
>JAFDXG010000204.1 GCA_018268105.1 Bacteroidota bacterium
AAACATCCGCGACTTTCCATTTCGCTGTATTGCGCTGACTGATCAGCCATTCGGAATAGCGATCCAGCACTTGCGAATATCCTTTGTGCCCCCCTTTCTTTTCGTCAAAAACAGGAGGCGTGAGGTGTATGATGGGTATACCGGCACTCACTATTTCATTGTGCAGCCAGGTCATGCCTTCTTTGAATTTTTCGAAACGGCCTTCATCAAAGGGCTGGTATATACCGTCATTCATGCCATAGCTTGCCAACACGAGGTCCGGCTTTGTGGCCGAAAGCACTCTTGCCAGCCTTTCATGCAGGTCCGGGCGCGGGAACCTTCCGCCGGCATGCCCTTCTTCTGTCAATCCCGAAACGGTTTCGCTGGGCAGTCCTACATTAATGAATTCATAATGCTTTTTAGGATAGTGTGTGACAAACCAGGCCTCTATATCGGTAATATATTGCCCTGCATACGTAATGCTGTTGCCCAGGAAAAGGATCCGGTGGACGTTGCGGGGAAAGGGCTTGCTGTTGGCGGAGGCAGGAATGGCTGTGCTTAAAAACAAAAAAAATATTACCGCTTTTCGAAGAAGAATTATTCGTCTCATTGATATATCGCCAGGTTTATTTTTTAAAGCTAATAAATTAGGCCGCTATAAAACAATTTTTCACGCAGAGGTGCAAAGAAAAAGGCACAAGGGGCATAATCATAATGCAGCTCCTTTTACGCGCTTTTTACTATAACTATGTGTGTGTTTTGCCAGGAGAGACATTTAAATTATTGTGGAATACCCTAAATCGGAATAGAAAGCTTCCAGGAAAATTGAAGTATACGGCTGGAAGACAGGTGAACGCCTGATAGAGATAAAGTAATGTGAACTGAACCATTAAGTAATTACTCAGCAACTACAGGTGTATGTTTGCTTTCCCGGTTTTTTCATTTCCTGCCACGGCAGATTTCCGTTCAGCTACCCTCTCTTTCTGCTTATGTTCCCGTTTATCGTGCAGCACCTTCACCGCATCAAAAAACAACAGTAGGAACTCATACCCAAAAATGAGGTTGTGCCTGTCCGCTCCCTTTTTTGACTGATTCATCAGGTCGTTGGTGATGGCGCCTTTGGTGAGTATCCACAATTCTTCCTTTATACTTTCTATTCCTATAAAATGGAAATATTCGTTAATAACAGTCCACGCTGCCTTCTTATCCTTTTTGTGCAGCAGCGCCTGTTTCATGCGCTCCAGGTGCTCCGGTAGTGAATGCATAGATTAAGTTTTAGTGGTTTGGTTCCTTATGTGGAGGAAGTGGGTGTTGTTGTGTTTGATGAGAATTAATGTTATTCAAGAAGGGGCTGGTTGGGTGTTGGTCTTTTTCATAAAGGAGTTTTTGAAGTGAAGAATTTGATGAAAGACCAACCGGCGGCAAAAAAGAGACGTGGGTTAGTCCTTACCGCTCCTGAGGGCTGCGACACCCAAATCACGAATAAGAACGCTCACGCCATAGCATGAGCGATTTACCTTATTTCTCGTGATTTTTGAAATGTCGCAGATTTCAGGAGCGAGAAAAAAGCAAATGCACTTAATATTTTAAGGCTTGCAATTTAATCTATTGTTTTTATGAAGTGTTGAATTTCATATATGAATATATGGATTGTTAATCAATTATTATAGAAAAACCAACACAATTTATGGTTTATCACACAATTTAGCAAATATATCGTTGGTATTTCCACAATTATTTATTTTCATTCCATCAATTATTATAGAAAATCCTTACAATTAATGACTAAGCTGGGAATCTATCTGGCTCAAAAATCAGTGAACAAATCTGAAGTAGCACGAAAAACTGGTTTATCAAGAGCACGGATGAATGAGCTCACTTTACATAAAAGAAGCCATTTGAGAGCCGAAGAGCTCTATCTTATTGCATTGGCGATAGGTGTAGAACCTTGTGATTTACTTAAAGTATTATACGGAGAATCAAAGCTGAAAAAGAATTGATTGCAATGAACAGCCACGAAATAGAATATAACGTAAAACGCATCTTTGAAAATCTTTCAAGGGAAAGATTCATTTATGATTTGCTTTTGGCGTATGGCATTTCCAAAACGTCTATTACACGTCTAAAAAATGGTGATTTCAACCTTTCAAAAACAGAAGGAGAAGTGCTGTATAAAAAAAAGGTGTTTTTCAAGGAAGAAGAAAGCAACAAGCTGCTTAGCTCCATAGATGCCGTTTCAAAAGAAGAACGAATATTAAAGCACAAGCCTCGTTTTGCCGTTCTTACAGATTATAAAACCTTGGTGTCAAAAGACCTCAAGCTGGGCAAAAACTTAGACATTCCTATTGGAGAATTGCCCAAATATTTCAGTTTCTTTTTACCGCTTGCAGGCAGCGAAGTATATCATTCTACAAATGACAACGAAGCCGACCGCAATGCAGCATACAAGATGGCACAACTGTATGATCTACTGATCAATGAAAATTACGACATATACAATTCAAAAGAAAGCGTACACAACCTGAATATTTTCCTGTCGAGGCTATTGTTTTGTTTTTTTGCGGAGGATACGGAAATATTTGAAGAAGAAAGCATTTTTACAAACACTTTGGTGCAACATACTGCCGAAAATGGCAGCGACACACACCTGTTCCTCAATCGGCTTTTTGAGCGGCTAAATACTGAAAAAGCAAAAGGCTTTCCCGCTCATTTATCCGGCTTTCCCTATGTAAACGGCGGCTTGTTCAGGGACAGAATTGATTCGCCGGTGTTTACTGGAAAAGCGCGGAAAATACTGGTGGAATTGGGAGAGTTGGACTGGAAAGACATTAACCCCGATATTTTCGGCTCTATGATACAGGCGGTGGTAATACCCGAATACCGCAGCGACCTGGGGATGCACTATACTTCTGTACCAAACATACAGAAGCTCATCAAGCCTCTGTTTTTAGATGAGTTGTATGAGGCTTTTGAAAAGCACAAAAATAATACTGTGCAGCTAAGAAAGCTGATTGCTCGCATTGCCAAAATCAAATTTTTTGACCCTGCATGTGGTAGCGGCAATTTTTTGATCATCACCTATAAAGAGCTGCGGGTACTGGAAATAAAAATCATTCAGCAACTCATTTCGCTGGAAAAAATACCCCTTTTTACAGATGCTTTTACCACGTCCATTTCGCTAGGCCAGTTTCACGGTATAGAGTTGGATGACTTTGCCCATGAAATGGCAATACTCTCATTATGGCTTGCCGAGCACCAGATGAACAAGGTGTTTGATGAACGGCTTGAAGGCTATGGAAAAAGCAAACCTATATTACCGCTTAAGCAGGCAGGCAAAATAGTACAGGGTAATGCGGCTCGTATAGATTGGAAGGACGTTTGCGCCATTGGTAAAGAGGATGAATTGTATATTGTTGGCAATCCTCCTTATTTGGGAGCGAGAATGCAGGATGAAGAACAGAAAAAAGATATGTCAATTGTATTTTACGGCATCAATGGGTATAATAATATGGATTATATATCCTGTTGGTTTTTTAAAGCGAAAAATTATATAAAAGGTTTTAATGCGAAAGCTGCATTTGTAACGACTAATTCCATAACACAAGGTGAGCAGGTAGCTTTACTGTGGCCGCATCTTATTTCCGATAATATTGAAATTAACTTTGCGTACCAATCTTTCAAGTGGACTAACAATGCCAAAGGAAATGCAGGTGTTACCGTAATCATTCTAAGTCTTCGTAATATCTCAAATGAGCCTAAGTATTTATTTACAGGCAATATCAGAAAGGACGCTAAAAACATAAATCCCTATTTATTGGATGCTACCAATGTTATTATAGTTGGACGAAGTAAACCATTTTCTAAAGTCCCTGAAATGAATTTTGGAAGTATGCCTAATGATAATGGAAATTTAATATTAGGTGAAACCGAGAAACAGAAACTGATTACTCAATTTCCAAAAGCAAAGCCTTTTATTAGAAACTTAATGGGTGCTGAAGACTTTATCAAAGGGAATTCAAGATTTTGTATTTGGATTAATGATGAAAATTTTGATGATGCAAAAAAAATAAAACCCATTGCCGATAGAATTGAGAAAGTTAGATTATTGAGAGAAACCAGTA
This sequence comes from Bacteroidota bacterium, assembly GCA_018268105.1. Taxonomy (GTDB): domain Bacteria; phylum Bacteroidota; class Bacteroidia; order Chitinophagales; family Chitinophagaceae; genus Agriterribacter. The sequence continues at coordinate 4,101 of JAFDXG010000204.1, forward strand.
ATAGAGATGCGACCAAAAAATTAGCAAATGTATCTTTTCGTTTTGGCGAAGTTAGACACCAAGAAACAGATTCTATTATTATTCCAAGACATTCCTCAGAAAATAGAGAATATATACCTATCGGTTTTTTAAATTCTGAAACTGTTATTGCTGATTCTGCTTTAGCTGTTTACGATGCCCAGCCCTGGCTTTTTGGTGCAATCCATTCCAAAATGCACATGGTTTGGGTACGTACTGTTGGTGGTAGATTAAAAACAGATTACAGGTACTCTGCCAAGTTGTGCTACAACACGTTTCCATTTCCAGACATCAACATAAAACAAAAAGAAAACCTGAATCAATATGTGTTTGATATTTTAGATGAGCGTGCCAAACATCCTGAAAAAACGATGGCACAGTTGTACAATCCCGGTACAATGCCCAAAGGCTTAAAGCATGCACATGAAGAATTGGACAAAGCCGTAGAGCAATGCTACCGTTTACAGCCGTTTACTTCCGACACCGAGCGTTTGGAGTTTTTATTTAAGATGTACGAAGAAATGATAAAGAGAGATACTTTGTTTGCGAAGGAGAAGAAAACAAGAAAAAAGAATGGTTAATAAAAATCTTCCTAAATTCAGATATTGATAAATGTTAAGGCGGTGGAACAAGTCATAATAACAGGTTAACTTTTACTATTTTTGGTTTGTGGAAGAACAAGGCTACATAGAAATTAAAATAGATAATCTCAGTCGTACATTATCCCCTAAAGACATCGATATTAACGATGTAAGGAAAATAATTTCCGACATCGAAACTTTTTTATATCCAACTCGGGAAGAAAAAAAGCTTCGCCCCGAAATAGCCTATAATATTGAGGCCGGTTCTGCCAGGCACAAGTTTTATCTTCCTGTTTCTGCAGTAATTTTATTCAGCGGGCTTACATCAGAGATTAGGAAAAGGAATACATTGGATTTTTTGGATCATAAACGTCAGGAGATCATTGATAATTTTCAGAAAAAAGCAATAAAAGAAGGGTTTACTATTGAATTTAACAACTCGCTTACCGGGCAGCCTACTTTGGTTATAAACAACGAAACAAATTATAGTATGGTTGCGCCGCAGTTTTACGAAAGTGAGTTTTACCTCTACGGAGAAATTTATCAGGAAGGTGGCAAAAACCCAAACATACATATTACTACGCCTAAGTTTGGCAATTTAACTGTTGCTGCTACTAAAGAACAGATTTTGGAAGGCGAAAAAAAGACCTATAAGCCCTATGGCATAAAGGTAAGAGGTAAGAAGAGCCTTTCGGATGGACAGTTTACCGACTTAAAATTAATAGCATTCATAGCCTACAGGCCTGTTTTTGACAGAAATTTATTGGATAAGGTGATCGAAAAAGCATCAGTCAATTTAAGTAAGATTAAAAATGTAGATGCCTGGATTGACGAATTAAAAACAGAGGGGGTATGAAAGAGATCAAGAGTGTTCTTTTAGATAATTCCTTTGTTACACGGTTGCTAAAGTCTGATGATGATTATCACCCTAATGTGGTAGCTTACTTTCAGTACTTTCTCGAAAATAATATCATTCTATACTTATCCACTATTGTGGTAAGTGAGTATGCTGTTGCCGATAATCCTGATAATCTTTTGGCATTAAACTCCTTTCAGCTTCTCGAATTCGACTATGGCGATGCTAAAATTGCAGGTGAATTTTTTGCGTATCTTAAAGAAGATGCTGAATTGAGGAACATTGAAGAAAGAAAAGTAATCATCAATGATTTAAAATTGTTTGCGCAGATATACAATCGCGGTATTGATGCCTTTATAACAAAAGACAGAAAGGCTTTGTCGAAGATGATTGCACCGCTTAAAAACAAAGGGCTCAACTTTGAATATTTGGACTTAACAATTCCTCTGAATGAAAAATTAGGACGGTTATTTTAGAACTCCGGTTTGTGATCAAAAAGAGGAAAGTAATCAGGACGAATTATCATGTACATGGAATTAATATATAAGCAAATTTTCAGTTGAGTTGTGGAGATAAAATTTGTGTAATATGCCGGACTTCATTAATGTAAAATATGAGCAGACAGGTAAAAGCAAAAAGACCAGTGAACTGGGGATGCGAGAAATGCAGGAACGTGCTTTTGCTGCCAGAACTGCTCAGTATCTCTTGATAAAAGCTCCGCCAGCTTCGGGTAAGTCAAGAGCGCTGATGTTTATTGCGTTGGACAAGCTGCAAAACCAGGGTATTAAAAAAGTGATTGTTGCCGTTCCCGAAAAATCAATCGGAGCATCGTTTGGCGCAACCGAACTAAAGCAATACGGCTTTTTTGCAAACTGGAATCCTAATCCGGAATATAACCTTTGTACACCCGGTTCAGAAAAGAGCAAAGTGTCGGCGTTTTTGGAGTTCCTGGAAAGCGATGAGACAATTTTGATATGTACACATGCTACTTTACGCTTTGCATTTGATGGGTTGGATGAAAAGAAGCTCAATGGTATACTGGTTGCTATTGATGAATTTCACCATATATCTGCAGATGGAGACAATCGTTTGGGCGAGGTAATGAAAAGTATCATGACCAATTCAAATGCTCATATTGTGGCTATGACAGGCTCTTATTTCAGGGGAGATAATGTGCCTGTATTACTGCCCGAAGATGAAAAGAAGTTTACAAAAGTTACCTACAACTATTATGAACAGTTGAACGGGTATGAATTTCTGAAATCATTGGGTATCGGCTATCATTTTTATACGGGCAGATATTTTAAAAAACAGCCTGACAGACCAGTGTCTGCTCTGGAAGAAATTTTAGATGAGAATAAAAAAACGATTATCCATATTCCGAGTGTTAATTCTGCAGAATCATCAAGAGAAAAGTATGAGGAAGTAAATCATATAATTGATGTATTAGGTGAAATGGAATATCAGGATACTAAAACAGGCGTATTGTATATTAAAAGCAAGCGTTCCGGAAAAATTCTGAAAGTGGCCGACCTGGTAAATGATGATCCAAAGTCTCGGGACAAAATAACTGCATACTTAAGACAGGCAAAAAACCAGGAAGATATAGATATCATTATTGCATTGGGGATGGCTAAAGAAGGATTTGACTGGCCCTATTGCGAACATGCGCTGACCATAGGTTACAGAGGCTCTCTCACTGAAATTATCCAGATAATAGGCAGGGCTACGAGGGACAGCAGCAACAAAACACATGCCCAGTTTACCAACCTGATTGCCCAGCCGGATGCTGAAAATGATGAAGTGAAGGTAGCTGTAAACAATATGCTGAAAGCTATTACGGCATCTTTGTTGATGGAGCAGGTATTGGCCCCTAATTTCAAATTCAAACTGAAAGACGACAACGATTTTGAAGAAGATGATGATAAAGATGAGCATACCATTAAAATCCGGGGGTTTAAGTTGCCAACATCGCAAAGAGCCAAAGATATTATTGAAACAGACCTGAACGACTTAAAAGCCCGTATTTTGCAGGACGACCAAATGCTAAAAGCGATGCCGGGGAATGTAGAGCCGGAAGTGATTAATACAGTGCTGATTCCCAAAATTATCCGCGAGGTGTATCCTGATTTGAATGAAGAAGATGTGGAAGCGGTAAGGCAGCATGTTGTGGTGGATTCTGTTATAAAAAACAGTATTATTGAAATACAGGGGGATAAAAAATTTATCAGAATGGCTGGCAGCTTTGTGAATATAGATGATATTCACATTGACCTGATAGACCAGGTAAATCCATTCCAAAAGGCATTTGAAATTTTGTCCAAATCGGTAACAACCCAGGTGCTGAAATTAATTGACGAGCATATTCAATCCATTAAAATAGAAATGACCGAAGAAGAAGCTGTTTTATTATGGCCTAAAATAAAAGAATGGAGAGAAAAAACGGGAGAAGCCCCCAACATTCAGTCATTTGATCCTAAAGAGCGGAGAATGGGCGAAGCAATTGTATTTTTGCGTGAGCTGAAAAGACAAAGAATGTTGAATGAGCAATAAGAAAAAAATATCATTAGACGACATCTTTAACGATGATGATTTTGGTCTGCTGGATTCAAAAGCCAAAGTTTCAAATATCAAATCTGAAGATGACAGGTTGATTGATTCTTTCGAAGAAATCAATACTTTCTTTGACAAAAACGGCAGAGAACCCAATGCTTCCAGTATGTCTGAATATGGTCTTCTAGCCAAACTGAAAAATTTCAGGCAGGACGAGCAGAAGAAAAAGACAGTAAAACCATTTGACAGGCATAACCTTTTGGGTGAAGTGGATATGGAAAAATCTTCTGTTGACGATATATTGAATGACGATGATTTTGGTTTGCTGGACACAGATAAAGATTTGTCAATCTTCAAATACAAACACATTCCAAAAGAGGACGAAAGAGCAGAAGCAGATTTTGTAGCACAACGAAAACCGATAAAAGAAAAGGAATTTAAGCCCTATGAAGAGATGTTTCAAAAAGTACATCAGGAAATCAAGGAAGGGAAGCGGAAAATTCTTCCTTTCAAGAACATTGAAAAAAACCTGCATGTTGGCAACTTTTATCTGATTGATGGTGTAATGCTTTACCTCGAATCTGCCGACCTTGAACAAGCTCAAAGAGCACTTAATTCCGGTAACAGAATAAGAATAGACGGGAGGACCAGGACGATTTTTGAAAATGGAACCTACAGCAATATGACGTACCGGTCATTGGGCAAGCAAATTCAAAATAGCGGAAAGCTGATAACCAATACCTATGAATCAATACAGGATGAATTTTTTGTGAGCGAAAGTTTAGTAAAAGAAGAAGATATTCAAACAGGTTGGATTTACGTTTTAAAATCTAAATCAACCGACCCGAAAATATCAGCGATTAAAAATTTATATAAAATTGGCTTTTCATCTACTCCTATTGAAGAACGGATAAAAAATGCTAAAAACGAAGCAACCTATCTATTTGCAGATGTAATAAAAGTTGCCAGCTATGACTGTTATAACCGAAACGCTGATAAATTAGAACAACTGCTGCACCGATTTTTTGCTTCAGCTTGCTTAAATATTGATTTATTTACTGAACAAGGGCGAAGGTTAATGCCAAGAGAATGGTTTGTAGTACCGTTTGAGATAATTGAGGAAGCTATTCAGCTTATTTTAAGTGAAAAAATACTCAATTATAGATATGATTCGGAAAGCGGTATTATTTTAGAAAAATAGCCAACAATGAATGGAATTTACTTTGTTGCAATAATCTGTAATCGTCATTACTTAATCTGAATTTAACAGGGAGATCATTGTTGTTATACTGTACCGCGTTGCCCCGGGGTTGATTTACACTATAATCCCTGTCTAATAATGCCCAAACCATGTTGGTTTGCCTGATACTTGTTTTATTGCTATAGCTTACGCCAGGCGTAATGAGATTTCCGTTGGTTGGGTCGCCTCTAACGTTCGACCATAATACCCTGCAACTGCGACTGCAGCACTTTGGAACCCTCTTCCGTTACCTGCGTTTGCCAGAGATTTATTTTCTTAAGTCCGCTTAATTGTTTGAGCGAAGCGATACACTTGTCGGTAAGCGGGTTTTGCCCAAGATTCAG
>JAFDXG010000205.1 GCA_018268105.1 Bacteroidota bacterium
CTGGAAGACTATGGCATTGTCAAAATCTACAGTCCTGATGATGGCAGGGAAATGGGACTGGAAGGAATGATAGCAGATGTGCTGGACAGGATTCAAAAGAATATTCAACAATACCAATATCCCAACTACAAAAAATGGCTGGTGCCGCCGCTGGGAGAAACTCTTGATATCAGGAGAATTGCAAGAGCTATAACCCTCACAGAAAATAACATGTCTTATGATACCTTACTGCCGCCTGCAGATAAACAAAGTACAACATCCATCCCCGTAATTGGTATTACCGGTACAGGTGGTGCAGGCAAATCTTCGGTGACTGACGAAATTGTGCGGCGGTATCTCAACAATTTTCCGGAGAAAACTATTGCCATCATATCCGTTGACCCCAGCAAAAGAAAAACCGGTGGCGCACTATTGGGAGACCGTATCAGGATGAATACTGTTGCTCACCCACGCGTATATATGCGATCGCTTGCTACAAGGGAGGATAATATATCATTAAACCGCTCTGCAAAAGAAGCCATTGCTATATGCAAACAAGCCGGTTATAATTGCATTATTCTGGAAACAGCAGGTGTTGGACAGAGCGATGTTAGCATAGTTGACCATTGTGATATAAGTATATATGTGATGACCCCTGAATACGGTGCTGCATCGCAGTTGGAAAAAATCAATATGCTCGATTATGCAGACCTCATTGCAGTGAATAAGTTTGACAAACCGGGAGCATGGGATGCGCTGTCAGATGTAAAAAAACAATATAAAAGAAATCACTTTTTGTTTGCTGCAAAAGATGAAGACCTCCCCGTAGTCGGTGCATGTGCCAGCAGATTCAACGACCCCGGAATAAACAGGCTTTTTGATCTGCTGGTGCATAAAATTGAAGAAAAACATGGTGTACTGTGGAACTATACACCGGGGCCTGTTACCAATATTGAAGAAGGTTATCATGCAGTGATACCACCAAAAAGGATACGCTACCTCGGCGAAATAAATGAAACCATCCGGGAGTATAATCAATGGGTGGATGAACAATGCCGTATCGCTACAAACTTATACCGGTTAAAAGGTGCGATGGAATTACTGAATGAAATTCCCGAACCGCTTGAGGAGAAATATAATCAACTGAAAAAACAACTGGATACCTTTTGTGAAAAATTAATTGACAACTGGGAAATTACTAAACAAAAATATTCTGCTGCCCACTTTGAATATTATGTCCGGGATAAAATAATTAAACAACCGCTATCAACAAATTCATTGAGCGGTATAAAAATTCCCAAAATCGCTTTGCCTGCATATAAAGACTGGGGAGACCTCTTGAAATGGCAACTACAGGAAAACGTACCGGGAGCATTTCCTTATACTGCCGGAGTTTTTGCATTAAAAAGAACTGAAGAAGACCCTACAAGAATGTTTGCCGGAGAAGGCGGACCGGAAAGAACCAATAAACGGTTTCATTATGTATCAGGAGAAGAATCTGCAAAACGATTATCTACCGCCTTCGATAGTGTTACTCTGTATGGAGAAAACCCGGACCATCGTCCGGATATATATGGTAAAATAGGAAATGCAGGCGTAAGTATCGCTACGGTGGATGATGCCAAGAAATTATATAGCGGTTTCGACCTGTGCAACCCCGCAACATCTGTAAGCATGACCATCAATGGCCCTGCACCAATCATTCTGGCATTCTTTATGAATGCTGCAATAGACCAGCTCTGCGAAAAATGGATAGATCAGAATAATTATCATGCAACTCTTGAAAATATTAAACTTCAAAAATTTCAACATCAATCACTGCCTATATATAGCGCTGTATTGCCTGATGGTAACAATGGACTAGGGTTACAACTGCTTGGATTATCGGGTAATGAAGTAGTTCCGCAAGATGTTTATGAAGCACTCAAAACAAAAGCACTGCAACAGGTGAGGGGTACAGTTCAGGCGGATATACTAAAAGAAGACCAGGCACAAAACACCTGTATTTTCTCTACAGAATTTGCGCTAAAGCTGATGGGCGATGTCCAGGAATATTTTATTGAAAATGAAATTAAAAATTTTTACAGTGTAAGTATCAGCGGTTATCACATTGCAGAGGCCGGAGCCAATCCCGTTACACAACTTGCATTTACGCTTGCCAACGGGTTCACGTATGTGGAGTATTACTTAAGTCGCGGCATGCATATTGACGATTTTGCTCCCAACCTCTCATTCTTTTTCAGCAATGGCATTGATCCCGAATATAGTGTTATTGGAAGGGTAGCGAGAAGGATTTGGGCAAAAACCATAAAGTATAAATATAAAGGAAATGAGCGTTCTCAAAAACTGAAGTACCATATTCAAACCAGCGGCAGGAGTCTCCATGCCCAGGAAATTGATTTTAATGATATTCGTACTACTCTTCAGGCGCTATATGCCATCTATGATAATTGCAATTCACTCCACACCAATGCTTATGACGAGGCTATTACTACCCCTACTGAGGAAAGCGTGAGAAGGGCAATGGCAATACAGCTTATCATTAACCACGAGTTGGGTACAACAAAAACTGAAAATTTTATACAGGGGAGTTTTGCAATAGAAACCCTAACCAGCCTGGTAGAAGAGGCGGTAATGATGGAATTTGAACGCCTGAATGACAGGGGTGGTGTTACAGGAGCAATGGAAAGAATGTATCAGCGAAATAAGATACAGGAAGAAAGCCTTTACTACGAACATCTAAAACATAGCGGCGAGCTTCCGATAGTGGGGGTGAATACTTTCCTCAATAAAAATGGGAGCCCTACTATATTGCCTGGTGAAGTAATAAGAAGTACTGATAAAGAGAAAAAACAACAGATTGAAAACCTTGTAAAGTTTCATGAAAGAAACGAAAGCAGGTCCAATGAAGCTTTACAAAAACTGAAGGCAACTGCAATGGCAAACCGTAATATTTTTTCGGAACTGATGGAAACAGTGAAATATTGTTCGCTCGGGCAAATCACCCATGCACTCTATGAAGTGGGCGGTCAATACCGAAGGAATATGTAGCGCCGGTTCATATTTTTTATTGTGCACCCTTGCAGTTTTGCTGTTGGTTTGTAACTTTAAATAAGATCCCCCACAGAAATGGAAACATACGGCAAAATATTACTGATTGCGATGCCTGTATTTCTTATCCTTGTGCTTTTTGAAAAATGGTATGGTTGGGTAAAAGGCAGGGATACGGTTAGAACAATTGATATGGTAAGCAGCTTAGCCAGCGGCGTAACCAATGTTACCAAAGACGTACTGGGACTCAGCATTGCGATTCTCTCCTACGGATGGATGGTAAAGCATCTCGCCATAGTACATATTGAACACGGTTTTTTTACTTACCTTATTGCCTTTCTTGTATTGGATTTCGCCGGTTATTGGACACATCGCTTTGCCCATGAGTATAATTTTTTCTGGAACAATCATATTATCCATCACAGCAGCGAGGAGTTTAACCTTGCCTGTGCCCTCCGACAGAGTATTTCGGGAATTGTGAGAATATTTGTTGTACTTCTTTTACCTGCGGCATTGCTCGGAGTCCCGGATAAAGTAATTGCTATTGTTGCCCCACTTCATCTTTTTGCACAGTTTTGGTATCATACCCAACATATCACCAAAATGGGGATATTCGAAAAAATAATTGTTACCCCTTCACATCACCGGGTGCATCATGCTATCAACAAAGAATATCTTGATAAAAATTATGGTCAGATTTTTATCTTTTGGGACAAATGGTTTGGCAGTTTTCAGGCAGAACTGGATACCGTAAAACCTGTATACGGCATTACCAGGCCGGCAGCTACCTGGAACCCCATTCGTATTAATTTTCAACATCTTTGGTTGTTAATTAAGGATGCATGGCGAACTAATAGCTATGCGGATAAATGGAGAATATGGCTGATGCCTACCGGTTGGCGTCCGGCAGATGTAGAAGCTAGGTATCCGGTGACGAAAATTGATGACGTTTACCACTTCGAAAAATATAACCCTGCTGCATCTGCTGAACTCAAAACCTGGATTATAGTACAAATGATGATTTTACTTTTATTCATTTCATATTTCTTTGGCAATATAGCGTCAATTGGAAGTCCGGATATGTTTGTATATGGTGCATTTGTTTTCTTATATGTATATGCGTTTATGGAGCTTGCCGATAGAAATCCTTATTCGCTTGTGTGGGAAATATTAAAGGGAGGGTTAGGAACCGTCATAATTATTTACAAAGGAAATTGGTTTGGAATTGGTAAGCATTGGCTAAACACCCTGCTTATAGGTTATTTCACAGTATCAATTATAATAACCGCCTGGTTCGTGTTCAGACACCTGAAAGAAGATGCTAATATAGCAATGAATGCTTAGTTTAAATGGAGTTTTCGTTTGACCACCATGCTTTGCATATCTTTGCAGGCAATGCAGGAAACAAAGAAAAGAAATATCCGGCACTTAAGCCTGCCCGAATTGCAGGACTATTTCGAAAAATCAGGCGATAAGAAGTTCAGGGCCAGCCAGGTATATGAATGGCTGTGGCAAAAACATGCCCACGACTTCAATGCCATGACGAACCTAAGCAAGAATTTGAGAATAAAACTCAGTACGGATTTTGACCTATTCCCCCTAACTATTGATACCTCACAGTATTCTGCTGATGGCACCATCAAAAGCCGCTTTAAAACTCATGACGGTCACCTTGTTGAAGGGGTTTTAATTCCTGCCGAATCAAGACAGACTGCCTGTGTGTCTTCACAAATAGGCTGCAGCCTGAGCTGTAAGTTTTGTGCAACCGGCTATATGGATAGAAAACGTAACCTGAATTTTGATGAAATATATGATGAAGTAGTTCACCTCTGGCAGCAGGCAGATAAAACATATCAGCAAAAGCTCAGTAATATAGTATTTATGGGCATGGGTGAACCCCTGCTGAATTATAAAAACGTTTTAAAAGCAATTGAAAGAATTACATCGCCGGATGGATTAGGTATGAGTCCGAAGCGTATTACCGTATCTACAGCAGGGGTATCAAAAATGATCAAACAGCTTGGTGATGATGAAGTGAAATTTAAACTGGCACTCTCACTGCATGCCGCCAATGACATTAAACGACACGAGATCATGCCGATTAATGACACCAATGATATCAAATCGCTTATAGATGCCCTTAATTATTTTTACCAGAAAACACACAATGAAATCACCCTTGAATACATTCTTTTTAAAGATTTCAATGACTCATTAAAAGATGCCGATGAACTGGTAAAATTATTTCGGAGGATTCCGGCAGACCTGGTAAATATCATTGAGTACAACCCCATAGAACTGGCAAGTTTTTCAAAACCCGATGAAGCTACTACAGAAAAATTTATGGAATACCTTGAAAAGCACCGGGTAAATGCAAGGCTACGCCGAAGCAGGGGAAAAGACATTGATGCTGCCTGCGGGCAATTGGCCAATAAGGATACTGCACATTAAACTAATAAAAAATTTATTACTGTTGTAAAACAGCAAATACCATGAGCAAAAAGCCATTCGATAAATTTATCAATAAGACCGAAACCGGTGCCAAGAAAAAAGAACGTATCCGCCAGGAAAAAAGAGTAGCACGCGCTGAAAAAAATGCATGGTTCGAAGAACAGAAGCGACTTGCAAGGGAAAGACGGGCGATGGACAACGGGCAAAGTGGAGTGAGCAATGAGCGGCCATCTAAAATTGGCAATCCGAGAACAGGAAGCAAACAGCAGTGGGCAGCAGATAATCAACATCGGATAATCGGCATTCAGAAAGTTAAAGGACAAAAAACTGTTTTCAACAACCAACACTCAGAAAAGAAGTCACAGCAAAAAGAAGTCGAAACCCGTCAATCTCAAAACTCAAAACTCAAAACTCAAATCAATACCGAAGAGTTGCCCCTAAACAAATTCATTTCATGGAGTGGAGTATGCGGCAGACGGGAAGCTGCTGACCTCGTAAAAGCCGGTAAAGTAACCGTAAATGGTAAGCTTATTACTGATCCACCCTTTAGAGTACATCGTGAAGACGTTGTGAAAATAAATGGCAAAAAGATATCTATCCAAAAAAACCTGGTGTATATACTGCTGAATAAGCCCAAAGATTATATTACTACAACAGATGATCCTGAAGGAAGGAAAACTGTAATGGACTTAATTAAAACCGCTACTGATGAAAGAGTCTTCCCCGTTGGCAGACTCGACAGAAATACTACCGGAGTAATGCTGCTTACTAATGATGGCGAACTGGCTCAACGTCTTACACATCCCAAATACGAAGTAAAAAAAATATACGAAGTGCGGGTAGACAAACCTGTGACCAAACAGGAATTAGATACCATTGCTTCTGGTCTTACCCTTGAAGACGGATTTATTCAACCTGATGCCGTAGCCTATGCTGATACAAAAGACAAAACAGTAATAGGCATTGAAATTCACAGCGGACGTAATCGTATTGTAAGACGCATTTTTGAGCACATGGGTTTTAAAGTGAAGAACCTCGATCGGGTGATGTATGGCATTTTTACAAAGAAAAATATAGATCGTGGTAAATGGCGTTTCCTTACGGAAAAGGAAATAAGATTACTCAAACACCTGAATACATCTTTTGGCAACAAAAAACCTTCCTGATACCGTGCATAAATTGAAAATTGAAACCCTTGAGGAGAATAACGATTTTATTGTCATAGATAAACCCTCTGGTTTATTATCGGTACCCGATAGAGAGGGTAATGAAATTTCTCTGAAAACAATTCTCAAAAACAGGTACGGAGAGATATATACTGTACATCGCCTCGACAAAGACACCAGCGGTATAATTGTATTTGCAAAAAATACGCAGGCTCACAAATTTTTATCGGGATTATTTGAAGGCAGAGAAGTAGAAAAATATTACACCGGTGTGGTACACGGTGTACCGCCTCAGAAAAGCGGAGCAATAGATGCCGCAATTATGGAGCATCCTGTAAAAAAAGGGATAATGGTAGTCAATAAAAAAGGTAAACATGCACTTACAGATTACCACCTCATAGAATCCTTTGGTACTTATTCATTGATGCAATTTCGAATTTATACCGGTCGAACCCACCAGATACGTGTACATACCAAACATATTCAACATCCAATTGTTTGTGATTCATTATACGGGAATGGTGAGCCGGTTATGTTGTCTTCCATTAAAAGAAAATTCAATCTTTCAAAAAAAGAGGAAGAGGAAAAACCTTTATTCAACAGGTTGGCACTGCATGCAGAAAAACTTGTTTTCACCGATCAGCAACAACAACAGCATATTATTGAATCCCCGCTCCCAAAAGACATGAAGGCATTTTTGCAGCAACTGAGGAAATGGAAATTCAGGCATTGAACAGGTTCATCATTCTCATTACAATAAAAAAGGAAGAGGTCACCCTGCAGGCAACCTCATCTTAATATCAAATCGGTAAATATTTTAGTGAGCCGCTACTGCTGTACCGGCGGGTCTTACTTTTTTCTGCCAGAAGAAGAAAATAACAAACAACACAATTAATATGCCAGGGAAGGCAACCATTTTTGC
>JAFDXG010000206.1 GCA_018268105.1 Bacteroidota bacterium
CTTAATGGTTCAAATTATTAAATCACTTTTTTTCACTTTGTCTCCGGTGAGGGCAACCCAGACAACAGCAGGGTCTTTTCCTGCCTTCTAATACATCTGCTTTTCGCCGGGCAATATATTCCTTCGGGGTTTCAGCTTGTTCTGCAATTGTAGCCCGGCAAATCCATTTAATACGCATTAAAGGGGTCAGGTTGTTCCATTTTCCCAGACAATAATGATTGAGAATGCAGATTTTTTTTGAATTGCTACTCCGTTACAATAATTACAATGGTATGACGTTAATACCTAAACTTATATCATTAAATTTTAATCGCATGAAAAAAATTGCTATCACTTTTTTTGCTATCGCTATGATCGGCGGTACTGTTGCAAGCTGTAAGAAAGATAACAACCAGGTTGATTGTACATCCGCGCTTAAAAAAGCTACTGATGCAGCTACTGCTTATGCTCAAAATCAATCTTCCGCAAATTGTAAAACGTATAAATCTGCTTTATCTGAATATATACAAAGCAGTTGTTTTACTTCATTATCTGCTGATCAGAAAGCCCAGTATCAGAAAACTATTGAATCTTTAACATGTACAGATTAAAAAGAATCAATTAAAATATAGCAGAAGGCGGCTTGAGTGTAATTTAAGCCGCCGTCTTCATGTTTACACCTGAGCGTTGATAAACTTTTGCGTTAACACTCGCACCTCAGCATCATCACTTAATTACACAATGCTTATTCGAAACGTTGTGCATAGTGTATACTTCCTCTCCTTATATGCACATAAATTGCACCATTTAATACTTCTGTTTTTATCTTCGATATAAAATACATATAACTGATCAAATTTTTACTTTCGCTATTAGTGATTCTAATTTCTATCCTGACAATTTGTCGAATGATTTCATTAAATATTCTCCTTTATTTACAATTGAACAGTATTAAGATTATTTTAGCAAATACTTAAAAAGCCGGATTATATCAGTAGTGGGAGATACATGGTGTATATCCAAAATAAATTAATAATTTTAACTCTTAAGAGACTAGAAAAATGTTTCCATTTATCTTCAAACGTTTGACCATATATGGTTTTTTAGCTGTATCCCTATTTTCTGGCTGTAAAAAATCTGCGTCGGGTACGGAGGCGGTAAATGGAGAGGCTTTTATCCAATTTACAACTGATTATTTGCTGGGCGGAAAATACGAGTTTAAATCCAATTCTACCATAGGGGGCTTTGCTACAAAAACTAATACTGCAGATAAAACAAAGATAATTATCACTGCTGTTCAAATGGATAATCCGCAGATTGGCACTGCCATGCTCACTATTTATGTTCCGCAAAATTACAGTGGTGCCATCAGTGGCAAATTTGAAAATAGCAGTAATGAAAACACTCAGTCGGTTTTAGCAATAAGCATTTCGACTGGTGGAACAATCCGGGAAGATTATACATCTATAATTGGGAACTATAACATTACAAAGCTGACAGGTTCTGAAATAGAAGGCAGTTTTGACGCTTATTGCAAGAATGAAACAGGAGGTAACAATATTTCAATAAGCAGTGGAAAGTTTTCTGGGAAATTTTGACGTCAGTGCTATATTCTTTACAATTACGAAAGTATATTGAACTTACAAAATGAGCTTTTTTTACAGACATTTCATTCTCCTTAAACACTGCGTAATATTTCTATATGTTCGAGTTTTTCTACAAACATCTGCAGCCCATAGCAGCACTTACCAATGAAGAAAAGATCATTCTTGAGAGTGCATTTATTATCAGGCAGGTCCCCAAAAAAGTAAAATTATTGCAGGAAGGTAAGACAGCAAGAGAACTCTATTTTATTGTAAAGGGGCTGATAAGATTATTTTATACTAAAGAAGGTGAAGAAATTACCGGTTATATTTTTAAAGAAGGGCTTTTTGCCAGCAGTTATGAAAGTTTTTTGAGACAGACCCCGGGTATACAAACATTAGAAACGCTTGAAGAATGCGATCTGCTGACAATAAGCTACAGCAGGCTACAGCAACTGTATGAGGAAATACCTAAAATGCATATTATTGCCAGGAAAGTAGCTGAACAAAGATTTATTAGCGCGCAAATAATGTTGTCTTCTTTTATTCTTGACAGTCCGGAAGAACGATATAAAAAATTTGAACAGGAACAAGGAGATTTATTACTTCGTGTGCCTCACCATATTATAGCTTCATTTCTCGGCATCACTCCTGTGTCATTGAGCCGCATCAGAAAGCGCCTTAAGAAATAGCCTGCCAAAAATATTTACAATTGTTAATAATAAGGGTAAAGACGAATTATAATTTTGTCCAACAAATCAAAGGAAAAATTAAATGAAAAAGAATCTTCTATATCAGCATTCGGCAGACAGCATAATAGAAAGGATAAAGAAACTTCAACCGGGTAATAAAGCAGTATGGGGTAAAATGAATGCAACCGAAATGTTACTGCATGCCAATCTGTGCAACGAAGAAATATTTACTTCAGTATCTTCCAGGCGTTCAACTTCATTCAAACAATATCTTCTTCGAATTATTGCTTTGTATCTTGCGCCACACTTTAAAAAGGGTATTAAAGGAGATTCGCTAAAAGAAACCACAGGGAAAATAGAAACATTAAAATTTGAAGAACAAAAAGAAAAATTCATTGCCCTCATTAAAAAGTTTCCGGAATATAAACAACCTATCAGGCTTTTTCATATTGCTTTTGGAAACCTCTCCACCCGGGAATGGGGAATTGCCGCATACAAACACATGGATCACCACTTACGACAGTTTGGGGTATAAAGCAAGCATTGACAGATAATTAAATATTTGATATTCCAAAAAGGTGGTATACAACATACCTCTAAACATCCTTATGCAGCATTAGTTTTGTCCATATATGGCAATCCATGACGGAACCACTTTTTATCACGGCCTGCTGCAGAATAGCTTCAAGATGAAAACCGGACTTTTCGAGTACCCGCATAGAAGCTTTATTTTTTTCAAATACACCTGCATATATTCTTACCAGTGAAGGAAAGTTGTGAGCAGTATATTCTATCATCTGCGTTACTGCTTCGGTTGCAATACCCTTATTCCAGTAAGGTTCGCCTATCCAATAACCCAGTTCAGCACTCAGCCGAGAAACATCAGACTGCAATTCAAGCCCAATACATCCTGCAATAGCATCGTCTGCTGTTATAGCAAGAACCTGTGGTGGTTTATGGGTTTTGCAATATGCTATAAATTCATCGGCGTGCTGTAAAAGATATGGATGAGGCATACGATCTCTTACATTATTCCATATCAGGATATTATTTGCCAGCTGTGCAAGTATATGCCTGTCTGATTTTTGCCAGGGTCTTAAACTAATCTTCATACGACTAATTCTACCGTTAAGCGTTTCTGACAAAGTACTAAATTTTTCTCTTCACATAATCGCTGTAATCCGGTATAATGGCTTCATACTCTGTGTGCATCAGCGGTGAAGTCATCAGAAAATCAGAGCTTGCCCTGTCCATCGCCACCGGAATATTCCACACAGTAGCCAGACGAAGGAGCGCTTTTACATCCGGATCGTGTGGCTGGGCTTCCATCGGATCCCAGAAGAAAATCAGCACATCAATTTCGCCCTGTGCAATCATGGCGCCAATCTGCTGGTCGCCGCCAAGCGGGCCGCTAAGCATCTGCCGTATCGGCCTGTCCAAATTTTCTTCCAGCATTTTCCCCGTAGTGCCTGTTGCAATCAATTCATGCTTTGCCAGCACAGCCTTATTAAATTCCGCCCATTCCAAAAGATCCTTTTTTTTATGGTCGTGCGCTACCAGTGCAATACGTTTCCTGATTTTTAAAACACGGGATGAAATCATATAGATGTGAATGTGAAGAGTAAATGGTGAATGTGTATCATCAAGGACGAAACGTCAAACATTGAAAAGGCAAACCCGCAACGGCATTCACTATTCACACAAGTGCTCAACAATATTTTACCATTAAGGAAGCCAGCCTTACGCTTCCTGCATTTCTTTTATCTTTTCTCTGATCTTTGTTTCTATTTCATTGGAGAGTTCGGGATTATCCAGCAGGAGCTGTTTTACAGAATCCCGACCCTGGCCAAGCTTATCACTGTTATAACTATACCAGCTTCCGCTTTTCTGAATAATATTCATTTCCACACCCATATCTATGATCTCACCTACTTTTGAAATACCCTCGCCAAATATGATATCAAACTCTGCAGCACGAAACGGAGGCGCCACTTTATTTTTTACCACTTTTACTTTTACCCGGTTGCCTATTGCTTCATCTCCGTCTTTTATCTGTGCCATACGACGGATGTCGAGCCGAACGGATGCATAAAATTTAAGTGCATTACCACCTGTAGTAGTTTCCGGGTTACCAAACATTACACCTATTTTTTCGCGAAGCTGATTGATAAAAATACATACCGTGCGGGTTTTGCTGATGGTAGCAGTAAGCTTACGCAGGGCCTGAGACATCAGGCGTGCCTGCAATCCCATTTTACTGTCTCCCATTTCCCCCTCCAGTTCTCCTTTAGGTACAAGTGCAGCAACAGAATCAATCACCACCACATCAAGCGCCCCGGATAATATAAGACGGTCAGCTATTTCCAGTGCCTGCTCACCATAGTCGGGCTGCGAAATGAGCAGGTTGTCTATATCAACACCCAATTTACGTGCATAAGCACTATCAAAAGCATGCTCTGCATCTATTATAGCACACACGCCACCTTTTTTCTGGGCTTCTGCTATAATATGAATGGCAATGGTTGTTTTACCCGTAGATTCAGGTCCATAAACCTCCACTATTCTGCCTTTGGGCACACCGCCTACTCCCAGCGCAGTATCCAGTCCGATTGACCCTGTAGAAATTACTTCTAGATTCTGATCACTTCGTTCATTCATCATCATCACACTTCCCTTGCCAAAATCTTTTTCTATTTTATCGATGGTTAGCTTAAGCGCTTTCAATTTCTCATTACTCGTAGTAGTTGCTGACATAAATATGGAGTTTATACAATCAAAATTAAATGTTGGCTGTAAAGATAGGGATAAACTTATTAACACTAATATATTTAGCAAAAAAACTAAATATTTCAGTTCCGCCTGCTCAATACCCAGCTACGCCAGGCCAGTAAAATAACTAAGGGAATCAGGGCATTATTAAACTGTTGGGGAAGAAAAAACCAAAACAATAATACAGCAGCCAGCAGAAATGCTGTGAAACTCCAGTATTTTTTAATCCAACTTCTTTTGCTTATTATAAAAAATGCAGCAAAAAGATGGGAGGGTAGCGCCCATAAGAGATTTAAGTTGTTTTTACAATCTGCATGATCTGTACCGGTCCACATAAATACAAGTAATACCCCCAGTAAACCGGTTACAAAAAAAAGCATGAAATCAAGTATAGTACCTACTCTTCTGCTCCAATATGCAATCAGCAGATAGATAATTACTATAATGGCAAAAACTACAAATGGAGTAAAGGCAGATCTCTTTTCATTTAAAGACTGGGGTGCTGTATAAATCGTATGTGTGGATAAAAGCAACCGCCTGGAGCCATTGTAGGCACTGTCAAATCCCTTCGCTAAATAATCAGGGAGAAACATGGCCTCTTCGTTCTTCACCTTTTTATCAAGGCTCATTCCAAGTAAAATATCAATACCAACTCCGCTCCAGTCATTTCCTGTTTTATGAAGATAGCTATGTATCATTTTGCGAAAGGTAATATCATCAGCAGGTATTATTTTTTTAAATGTTACTTGTTCATCTGTATTTGATTTTACAATATCCCGTATGCGTGTTGCACAGTTGTCAAAGAGAAACTGGTACTTATAATAACGGTTTTGAATAGCTGCATTTGTAATGAGCGCCTTTTGCAATTTCAACTTTTCAGCGCCTGTCAAATCTAATACCTGCTCTGAAATACTTCTTCCCTCCTCACGGTAGAAAGCAACAAAATCGCGATAGTTTTCAACTGAAAGATAATACAGCAACCTGCCTTTTACAAAGTTCATGTAAAAGTCATCATCAAATTCAAAAGTGCCATAGTTGTACACCTTATCGGTAAACACCGCACTATCCACTACACGGATTGCACTATGACCGAAGGTGGAATACAATTCAGCACCGGGACTGCAGGTGATTAGCGAAATACGTAAATGAGAAGAGTCTGGCTGGCTGTATAACTTAAAAAAAAATATAGCAAAAACAAAAAACAATCCGGTTTTCTTCACGTGTAGATTTTGCGACAAGTTCGTAAAAAAAACTGATGGCGCAAATGGAAGGGTTTTGAGTTTGGGGTTTCGAGTTTCAAGTTGCAGGGTGCAGGTTGTACTGTCATTTCTCATCTCACTATAACATTGTAGCACAAAACAAATATATTACATATTCTTACTGCCGAATCATCTCCTGATTCGGGTGATATACCGATCCTGCGGATCAGGGTTTCGTACCGGATCAAAAAATTTTATCAACAGGAACCCGGCAATGAAGCCGCCAATATGTGCGGCATAAGCAACGCCACCGCTATCCGCACCGCCAAGCATGCCCAACCCGCTACTCACCTGGAAAGCTATCCACAAACCCAGTGCAAGCACTGCCGGAATGGATACCCTGAAAATAAAGAGGAACGCATATACCCTTCGTGTTGGAAACAGCAGCAGATAAGCACCCAGCACACCGGATATTGCACCCGAAGCACCCAGGCTGGGCGTCAGTGAATTTTGATTTAACAAAATCGTAGAAAATACATGACTCAATGAAGCAATCACAGCGCAAAGCAGGTAAAAGACAAGATACCGGAAATGCCCAATTCTGTTTTCAATATTATCGCCAAATATCCATAAATAAAGCATATTGCCTGCAAGATGCATCCAGCCGCCATGCATAAATGCAGAAGTGAGCAATGTGAAATAGACCGAAACCGGTGTGGGTTGCAATCCCGGCATTTCAAACTGCTGTCCGGTATAGGGATCTACAATAACCTGTGACTGGGTAACAATATCAGTACCGGTTAAAATTTCAGCAGGTACAGTAGAATAAGCGTAAGTAAAGAACAGATTATGCCCTGCACCCTGAAGGAAAATAAATATCAAAATATTAATCGCTATCAGCAAATAATTGATATATGGTGTAACCGTACGATCGGAATTGTCATCCCCTATTGGTAGAAGCATACCGAATATTTAGAAAGGAAAGATAGTAAATATTAGTGTTCAGATGTCAGCTATGAGCTGCTGATAGCTGATAGCTGACACCTGACAGCTATAATATCTTTTTCGTATCCGTCATAAACACCCTTGTACTCACGGTATAGGGATTGCCATGTACATCTTTATAAGTAAGGTCAACATAAAAAGCTCGGTATCCCGTTTTTGGAAGGGGTTCAACTATTTTAAGCTTACTCTTTTTTGCAATATGAGTATCATTACTGGTCCACTTATCATTTCTGAAATCAGTATCGGGGGAGTCGGCATGCCATATTGTTACGTCCGTGAGTTCATCTTTGGTTGCCTTGATTTTTACCTTCACTCCTTTTTTTGTAACAGATGTTATCCAATCACAATCGGGGTAAGCCGTTTTTGTCATAGTAGTACCGAAAAAGGCACTCAGCGCTTCAAAAGCACTTTTGCCATCTCCCAGTCCGTGTCCGGCATTAGGTACATAATGTATCAGATTCTTTCCTGGAATACTGTCGAGATAATTCTTAATATTATCTACAACCCAGTATTCATCATTGGTACCCATAAAGATCATTTTAGGCATGGTTAGCATTTTGCGATAAGAATAAGGATCTACCATAGTAGTTACTGCCATACCGCTCTCTGTTTTAGAACCCTGGGGAATACCCAGTTTTACATAGTCTTCAATCTGCACACTATAATCGCCCAATGCCTTTATCTGGTAATCGAGACTTACCGGCATATTCAATACATCTATTACCATCGGACCAATAGCCTGAGCCCGTTTATCATTGGCGCCGATAAGCCAGGTAGTCCATCCGCGCTTGGAAGCGCCTGATACTACAAAACGGTTCACATCGTGATGGAGTTGTTGTGAAGAAAATTGCTGAATAGCATCCATGGCACGTACGGCACTCTTTACCATTGGGAATAAAAGCGGCCAGGTATAGTCGTTATCTTTTTTAAAGTTGTGCAGTGTAAAGGAGATCAGGGCATCTTCAGTTAATCCGTCAAACAGAGGTTGATTGGGAACCTGACGAATAACTGCAACAATAGCATTATTTGTAGTTGCTATTCCCGCCATACTATTATTAAACTTATCGTCCCGGCCGTTCCAGTTAGGCAACCCGTCTTTTACAGATCCGCCCGTGATGAATAATAATGCCCCGTCGTATTTATTTTCTTTGGGAACCAAAATAGTAAGCTGGTGAGTCCACACAATTCCCCGCCATGTTTGTGAAGTCAGCAACAAAGCATAAGCCTTAACATCGCCGATATCATAAGTATCTTTTACTTCCCATTTAAAACTATTGTCGCCGTTGTGCAAATAACTCTGAAGTGCCGTGGCAGGTGTAATGTTGTCTTGTGCAAATAAGGTAACAGATAAGAATAGTACTATGCTACTCAAAAAAAAATTCTTCATATTTTGAACGTGGTTTTATTTTAAACTTTGATGGGGGGTTAGCTGTGTGCTTTGAGCTATGAGCTTTCAGGTTTTAATATCATATTATAAGTTGTATCTAAATTGTGAATTGTGAAACAACAAGCGATACTCACTGCCCGTAGCCCCAAGCCCATTGCTCTCTGCTCATTACGGTGAAGGACTGCTGTTGACTAATTTCAATGCTTCCTCAATATATATTTCGCCGGTCATTTCACCAAGGCTGGTTTGACTTACATATTGATATCGTTTAAAACTGTCAAAATCAACTTTAGTAAGCATATAGCCAAATGCGTCATTCGTTAGTCCAAAAAGGAAAGGTTGTTTGGTATGCATTTTTCTCTTTACATAATAACCAATATTGGGAAGCGCTTCCCCGGGGATGGTAAGTACCTGTGCTGTACCTATATTCAGCAGGTTTAGCTGTGTTTCTGCATAATTTACATCTTTATTTCCGGAAGAAAGGTTCAGTGGTGAATGCATAAGAATATATTTCATAATATCAGAATCAATGGGGAAACTGATTCTTCTGGATGTACAATACAGGTTGGGGTTGGTTTGTACCGGTGCATCGGCTACGATGCGCAGTGCTTCATCTGCCAGCAATTCGCCAATACGGATACATTCCTGCCAGTTGTTGACTTCGCCGCCATTGGGGAGGCGGTTGTCTGCAGTTACCATTCCACCCTGGGCGCCATTCATAAATAATGCAACACCGCCCACTTTGGATTCTATTCTTTTATATAATGGGCCGCAAAGATCGGGGCTGCAGATTGATTGCTTCGATCCGATAATCTCGGGATGAATGGCATAGTTTACAAGAGTAGCGATAGGCCTTCCCTTATGACTACCCGAAGTTGTAATTGCCTGTATAACACCGCAGCGGGGATCATACAACTGCGGGGCATAATAGTTGTAGGAAATCTTACCCTTCACTTCATCAAAAGCAATTTTTAATGAGGCAGGTTCCAGTTTGCTGATAGCCTCATTTACGGCATCAGCTATCTGATGCACACACCAATCCAGATATTTCAGATCGGCATGCGACACTCCCTTCTCATCGGGGAACCCATACGCATCAGGGCCGCTGTGGGTATGCGTAGCGCCAATTAGAATATTTTCAGGAGCTATCCCTTTTATTAAAGCCCTTGACCGGTTTCCTAACACTGAGGGCCACCCTAAGTTATCTACATTTACAATGGCAATACGGGTATTACCTTTTTCCAGGACAAGCGCCCTGGCATACAAGTCACCCTGTTTGATTGTGGCAGGTTTAGGTGTGCCGATACCACCGGAAACCGGCAGCAGGGGGTCAGGTGTAATGACCCTCAC
>JAFDXG010000207.1 GCA_018268105.1 Bacteroidota bacterium
AGAAAATCAAAAAAAGTAGGAAAGGATATAGCTGCTATTGCACCGGGATACGATCACAACTTTGTACTGAAAAATAAGTCCGGTGAATTGCAGCAAATTGGAATGTTGTATCATCCTGGGTCAGGCAGATATATGCAGGTGGCTACTACTCAACCTGGCGTACAGTTATATACCGGCAACTTTCTGGATGGAACCCTGAAGTACACACCTGATACCGTTGTTTATAAAAAGCATGCCGGGCTCTGTTTGGAGACACAGCATTATCCTGATTCTCCTAATCAGCCTTCATTTCCTGATACCATACTTAAGCCGGGACAGCAATTTCATCATATTACTGTTTATACATTTGGGGTAAAGTAATTTTAGATGTATTTTAAATAAGTAGTCTCTGCGGCAAAATAGTTTTTTACAGTCGGTAACGATAAGAGAGTAGATTCTATTTACACTTCACTTCTTCTTTGCGTTTCTTCCCTCCGGGTTGTTTGCGTTA
This sequence comes from Bacteroidota bacterium, assembly GCA_018268105.1. Lineage (GTDB taxonomy): Bacteria > Bacteroidota > Bacteroidia > Chitinophagales > Chitinophagaceae > Agriterribacter. The sequence continues at coordinate 491 of JAFDXG010000207.1, forward strand.
ATTGTTTTTGCCGCGGAAGGCGTTCAGCTTTCCCGCAGAGAGTGCAAGGAGGATAGACATGTTTACAACCACTCATTCTTTTCTGATTGCCCGGTACGTGGTTTTCACGAACTGAAGTTTTTTATTATGAGAACCATCGTATTGTCCCGTTCTCCTGCAGATGAAAATAATTTATGCTATTTTTGCAACTTGTTTAATTGTAATCAATAGTACATACGATGATTTTACCGATTGTAGCTTACGGTGCCCCGGTGTTGAGAACAGTTTGTAAGGATATTCAGCCTGATTACCCGCAGCTCGGCAAATTTATTGAGGATATGTGGGAAACAATGTATGCTTCCAGCGGGGTGGGACTTGCAGCACCACAGGTGAATAAGGATATACGCATTTTTGTAATGGACAGTACACAAATATTTGCCGGAATGAATGAAGATGAAAAGAAAAGTTATACCGATGCTCCCGGCATAAAACAAGTATTCATCAATGCACACTTAGAAGAACTGGAAGGGAAAGAATGGGCATATAATGAAGGCTGTCTCAGTATTCCCAAAATAAGGGAGGATATTTACCGTAATGAGACTGTAACGATACGATATGTAGATGAACAGTTTCAACCCCACACTCAAACTTTTAGCGGCATTACGGCAAGAGTTATCCTGCACGAATATGATCATATTGAAGGTAAGCTGTTTATTGATTATCTCAAACCCCTTAAGCGAAGACTGATCAAAGGTAAGCTGGAGGATATTTCCAAAGGTAAAGTGTCAGTTGATTATAAAATGACTTTTCCCCGGTAAAGGCTATGCGCCGTTTTACTTTTTTTATAGTAATGATGCTGTATCAGTTGAAACCTGTATGTGCACAGCAAAAAGATACTGTAGTCGTCAATAATAAAGTAATCACCCTCTCCGAAATTATTATCCGCAATAATGTAAATGTGCCGTCTTTTATTGAGCGGGTAAAGAATGATACTACATTTTATAAAGCATTTCGTAACCTGCGGGTGTTGCAGTTTACTTCTCTTAATGATATTCGGATGCTTGATAAAAAGGGAAAAGTTAAAGCATCACTTTTCAGCCGAACCCGGCAGTGGGCGCAGAAGGGTTGCCGGCATACCCTTGTGGAAGATGAACAGGTGGAAGGCGATATTTACGACAGAAGAGGAAATTATAATTATTACACACCTGAATTGTATGCCGGCCTGTTTTTTGCATCGGATACCGTTTGTGGTGAAACCAATGTGGTAAAGGGTATGGATATAGATGTAAAGGGAAAATCGGGGATGGCTAAGCGAAAAGAACAGTTGAAGATGCTTTTTTTCAATCCGGGAAAATCAATACCGGGACTGCCCTTTGTTGGAAATAAAGCAGCTATTTTTGATGAAGACATGGCGGGGCTCTATAATTATGATCTTGATCAGGATGTACACCTCGATGAGTTATGTTACGTGTTCACGATCACCGCAAAGCCAAAGGAGGAGGGGGGTAATAAAGATAAAATAGTAATAGACAGAATGGTAACCTGGTTTAGTGTGAAAACAATGGAAGTGCTCGCGAGGCATTACAGTATGAGTTATCATGCAGGTGTTTTTGATTTTGATGTAGATATGCAGGTGGAGATGACTCATAGCGGTAACTATCTTGTTCCAAAACTGCTTCGCTACACCGGCGATTGGGATATAATATTTAAAAAACGGGAAAGAGGGATATTTACCGCTACATTGTTCAATTTCAGCAATTGAAATAATTGCTGTACTTTTTCACTTTTTAATTCAACTAACAAGTGTTTGCAGTAACCATTCTTGGCAATAATTCAGCGCTTCCTATGTATGACAGGCACCCTACAAGCCAGGTAGTGGCATATAATGAATTTTTGTTTTTAATAGATTGCGGTGAAGGCACCCAGTTACAAATGTCGCGATACAAAATACGGCGCAACAAGATCAGGCATATTTTTATCTCTCACCTGCATGGCGATCACTATTTTGGGCTCCCGGGTTTGCTTACCAGTTATGGGTTAAATAACCGAACAGAGGCCCTTTGGATATATTGTCCGCATTTATTGGAAGAGATTATTAACCTGCAATTAAAAGCTGCAGAAACAGTTTTGCCATACCCATTGCATTTTGTTAGTTTAGAAAATGAAGAATTACTATTTGACGATAATAAGATTAGAGTAACTTGTTTTCCTGTGCGGCACAAGATTCCCTGCTGGGGTTTTTTGTTTGAAGAAAAACCAAAGCCGTTGAAACTTAATCCAGATATACTGAGGGAATATGCAGTCCCGTCGGAGGCGTATGGAAGATTAAAAGCAGGTGAGGATTTTATTACGAAAGCAGGTATTGTAGTACCTAATCAGAAATTTACCCTGCCTGCAGAACCACAGCTCCGGTATGCTTATTGTACAGATACTGCTTATGATGAAACTATTGCGCAAAAAGTGAAGAAGGTAAACTTGCTTTACCACGAAACTACATATCTGGACGGGCAAAGAGATAAAGCATCCCTGCGCGGACATTCCACCACCAGGCAGGCGGCAGCTATAGCAAACCGGGCAAATGCCCATAGATTGCTGATTGGGCATTTTAGCAGTCGCTACGAAATGCTTGATATATTTTTGGAAGAAACCCGACGTGATTTTGAAAATACTGAATTAGCTGTTGAAGGTGCAACCTATTTAGTGACAAATTAGTCTTTGGGAAGTTGGTAATTTACGATTCAGGCTTAGGATTTATAGTTTACTATTCACTTTAAATATTCTTAATTATTTAATCATCAAAATCAGAAAAAGTATGAAAAGAAGAATTAATCAGCTTTTGCAAGCGGTTATGTTTGTGACGCTGATAAGCATTACGACATTTTCGTGTAAACCTAAAATTAAAGACACTGACATAGAGGCGAAGATTCATGCTAATGCTGCTTTGTCTAATTTAACAGCCAGCGTAAAAGACGGAGTGGTAACACTTAGCGGTGAAGTAAAAGACGATGCAGAAAAATCAACAGTTGAAACAGCAGTGAAAGGAATTGAAGGGGTAAAGCAGGTGGTAAACAATTGTACTGTAGCCCCTCCGCCACCACCTCCTGCACCACCGGTAATTGCAGCAGATGATCCACTTACAAAAGGTATCACCGATGCATTAAAAGATTTTCCCAAAGTAAAAGCCACAGCGGCAGAAGGTGTGATTACAGTAACCGGTGAAACCACTAAAGCAGAATGGAAAAAAATTAAGATGGCACTTGATGCACTGCATCCCAAAAAAGTAATAGCCAACGAATTGAAAATTAAATAATCTTAAAAAAAAATAATCATGGCACTTCAGGATAAATATAAAGAGCTGACCGATGCTGCAACAGCAGCAGGTGTTGGAAACCTGCAGGTAAGAGAGCAGGATGGAGTTTTATATATAGATGGCGAAGCCCCATCAGGATCGGTTAAAGATAATCTTTGGAATATTTATGATAAAATTGATCCCAATTTTTTAAGTGGTGATCTCGTAATGAATATCAATGTATCTACTGCGGTACCTGGAGCTAAAGTAAAGGTGGTTACCGAGAAATCAAATCTCAACATTCGTAAGGGACCGGGGACAGATCAGCCTATCGTAGGTAAAGCCGCACACAATGAGATCATTACACTTGTAAGTAAATCAAGCGATCAATGGTGGCTGGTAAGAACAAATGACGGTGAGGAAGGTTACTCCTATGCACAGTACCTTGCACCGGTGGAATAAACTACAGAAGGAGACGTAATAATTGAGACGGGAAATGTGAAAATCCATTTCACATTTCCCGTCTCTTTATTTAATTTATTCTCAATTGACTAAGCGCTTAAATTTATATCCGCATAAAAATCTTCTGCTTATATAGAAAGTATAAGAAAAACCATTTCACCACTACAAATAAGATAGCCATTACTACAATACTATAGGGATCGCCTGCTAATTGTCCGGCCCATTTAAAAAATGCACTGGTAGTGTAAGTCCAGTTTATAAAGTGCCCGGAAATGTAAATCAATATAGAGTTCATCCCTATTACTTTGAAGAAGAAAGCCCATTTCTTAAATCCCTTTACATCAATGATATAATAAAACAGGGCAAGCAATATCAAACTGTATCCGCCTACATTCAATACAAATGAACTGGTCCAGAGGTTTTTGTTGATTGGAAAATCAAGGTTCCACAGATGGGCTAATCCAATAAATATAAATCCGGAGACTGCCATATACAACGATTTTTTTGCCGGATCCATTTTATTGTTTTTCAAAAAGCTACCTGTTAATATTCCAAGCAATCCTGTGCTGATAGCCGGAATAGTACTCATAAGCCCTTCAGGGTCGTGAATGCCAAGATAAAGTCTCCCCGGCAACAACAGCCTGTCAACATAAGAAGCAAAGTTCCCTTCCATAGTAAGGTCTCCGGGTGGGAAACCCGGTGCTGAAGTAAACTTCAAGAGCAGCCAGTAGCCAATCAAAATACCGGAGAACCAAATAAGCTGCCCCCGTTGTTTGAAATAAAGTGCAATGATATTGGCAAACATATATCCAAGTCCAATCCTGCCGAGTACACTCCCAAAACGTATTTCTGAAATAGGTCTTATTTCCAACCCGTTATTATAAATAACACCAAGCGCCACCAGTATCAATCCACGTTTAACCACCCGCCATAGCATTTGCTTTCGTGTTTTACCTTTTTCAAGCGCTCTGCCTACAGAGTAAGGTGTAGCTACTCCCGACATAAAGAGGAAGAGCGGGAAGATAAGATCATAAAAATGAAATCCGTTCCAGTCGGGATGGGTCAGCTCTGTAGCAATAGCACCCCAGAAGGGGGACCCTGAAATTTTTGCTATTCCATGAAAAATTTGTTCTGCACCCATAATCCAGAACATATCAAAACCACGAAGTGCATCAAGCGAATTTAGTCTCTCTGTAGTACGGAGTGTTGTAAGCGACATAAGTAAACTGATATTTTAGGGATTGATAAATATTTCATTGGAGATAATCCTTGCCTTTTAATACTGCTTTACCCGTTTTATCTTTGAATATTGATAACGGAAGATACTGGAATATTTTTTTTTCTCACAACTATATTAATATTGCCTATCAAAAAAACTTTGAAAAACTTTGTCTGCTCTGTTATCTTACTCATTCTTTATCTCGTACCCGTTAACCATTGTTAATGAATACAAAATTGCAAATTTTCAGCTCTGTTGATTCTAATTACGCTCTTTCTCCCGCACCAAGCATACTTATTGATTCAGGAGCAGGTGGCTGTTATTTATTTTGGCGTAACTACCCATACCAGGCAGATGTCCGGGAAATGGATATAATGCAACTGTAACTGCAGCGGATGAGATTTTACAAATAATCCGTCTATTATACCTTCTTTAATCATTCGCTCTGGAGGGGGGTGCAGCCTGATATGACTGCTGAAATCAACTTCACCGCTTCCATACCATTTGAAAACAGTTTCTTTTGCACTCCACATCAGTGTAATCTGTCGCAGCAGTTTTTCATTGGTGGTGATATCAGTCGCCGGAGGTATATTGGCAGTACGTAATATCGCATCCCATTCTACGGCATGCAGAAATTTATGTCGTACCCTTATTACTTTTGAAGATGGAATTTCTATGTCAATACCTGTGCGTTCTGCTGTGCTGACAATGGCTGCTGCAAAATTGCCGCAATGGGAAATGGAAAAATGATAAGGATCGCCGGATATAAATGGTTTCATAGTTTTGGCAATTTTTATCATTGACAGTGGAAAATCGGGGAACAGTAAACGCAGTAAATACCTGCCTGCAAGGTGTTGCAACCGTTTGTGCGGATGTGTAATTTCCCGCTGCAGTGGTACCTGCCGCAGAAAAAAATCTTCTGTTTCCTGTATGTGCCAGACCGCTAATTTTGTCTGTTCGTTGATATTATGTTGATAAAATAAAGGCATTACCCAAAACGAAATCCGAAATTCGCCTGCCGGCAATTATAATCCCCGGCAAAATAAACAAATAAAATCAGGGAATGATACTATCAGATAAAAGGATACTCGAAGAAATAGAAAAGGGCTCCATTGTACTGTCGCCATACAGGCGGGAGTGCCTGGGCAGCAATTCTTATGATGTGCATTTGGGAAAATGGCTTGCTACCTACCGCGAACATATACTTGATGCAAGACGGCATAATGAGATTGAATATTTTGAAATACCCGATGAAGGGTTTGTATTATATCCTCATATATTTTACCTTGGGGTTACCCTTGAGTACACCGAAACGCATGCCCATGTACCCTTTCTTGAGGGGAAATCTTCAACCGGGCGGCTCGGTATTGATATACATGCTACTGCCGGCAAAGGAGATGTAGGATTTTGCGGCAACTGGACACTGGAGATATCTGTAAAGCAGCCGGTACGTATATACAAGTCCATGCCGGTAGGGCAGTTGATTTATTTTCCGGTAGAAGGTGAAATAGAAGAAAAGTATAATCAGAAAAAAAATGCCAAATATAGCGGTCAGCCCGACCGTCCTGTTGAAAGCATGATGTGGAAGAATACATGGTAGTTGAATTTCCCTTATTTTTGCCATGCTTTTTTATACACCAATAAAAACCAAACAATTCCATCATGTCGGTTTTAGTAAATAAGAATTCCAAAATAATTGTACAGGGCTTTACAGGAACAGAAGGAACATTTCATGCAACCCAGATGATTGAATACGGAACAAAGGTTGTTGGTGGTGTTACCCCGGGCAAAGGTGGACAAAAGCATCTGGATCTGCCAGTATTTAATACGGTAGCAGATGCAGTGAAGTCAACAGGTGCTGATGTATCCATCATATTTGTCCCCCCGGCATTTGCAGCCGATGCTATAATGGAAGCTGCTGAAGCAGGTATCGGTTTAATTATCTGTATTACAGAAGGTATTCCGGTGCAGGATATGATAAAAGCCAAACATTACCTGGCAGGTACCTCATCAAGGCTTATTGGACCTAACTGCCCCGGAGTAATTACAGCTGAAGAATGTAAAGTGGGTATAATGCCTGGCTTCATCTTCAAAAAAGGAAAGATTGGAATAGTGTCCAAATCGGGTACACTCACTTATGAAGCGGCAGATCAGGTGGCTAAAGCGGGACTTGGCATCTCCACTGCTATAGGAATAGGTGGCGACCCCATTATCGGTACTACTACAAAAGAAGCTGTTGAATTGTTCATGAATGATGATGAAACTACTGGTATAGTGATGATTGGAGAAATTGGTGGCGGCATGGAAGCAGAGGCTGCTTATTGGGTTAAAGAAAACGGCACTAAGCCCGTAGTTGGATTTATTGCCGGACAGACCGCGCCCCCCGGCCGCAGAATGGGGCATGCCGGCGCCATAGTGGGCGGTGCAGATGATACTGCGGCAGCTAAAATGAAAATTATGCGGGAATGTGGAATAACCGTAGTGGATAGCCCTGCCGATATTGGTAATACCATGGCTGAAGTAATTGCTAAAAAAGCGATGAAGCAAACGGCTAAAATATAAATTGACTCAGGTATTTTTTCAGTTCCCTTTACTTCCCCTTTTTAAATACCTTACCAGATAAAGTAATGTCACTAGTGGTTTTACACTATGGTCACAGTTACATTTCCTAAATCCAAAATTATTCCCATGCATCTCCCTATACAGTAAGGCAGGAGTCAGAATACAGGCTTTCGTTCGGCGTTGGTTTGTATGTTACAGCCTTATATGGAGTATCATCCCAACCTAATTTAAGTTGTGCGATTTCAGGTTGTCTGCCCGCTTACTTACAGGGTCAGCAACTATCTTTTTTCTGCTTCATCAGCAATCAGCAGGTAATAAAAAAACCTGCAAGACTTACATAGTGAGGGCAGGGTAAGTCTTACAGGTTTGTTCAAAAATTTTATAACTAATAACCTACCAGGGCTTATTAGTTCCCTGAATCAACCAAAACTTAGACCAGGAGCTATTTTTACCATCAACTGTAGAATAATCTGTCTCCTGCAATTTCTCAATTGCTGCTGCAGAGTTTTCAGGATTATTTTGCAGCTCTGTATTGAAATATGCAAATCTTACGGGTAGTTGTTCCCGGAAAGAAGCCCAGCCCACTTCCAAATGAGGAAATCCTGTACGTCTCCAGTCCATCCACGATTCAACAGAAGCCTGCCAGGAAGCGATCCATTTTTGTTCCATTATCCGTTGCAGTGTACCATCGTATTTTACTAATGGCTGTGCAATATAATCAGCATAGTTTTTTACACATCCGCTATAATTATTTACATCATTCTGGTAGTTGGAAAGCCATAAATCAAAAGATGCTTTAATTCCTTTATTATACCACTCTTCAGCAGAACCGCCAACATTCCAACCTTTCTGAGCTGCTTCTGCAAAATCAAAACAGATTTCATTGTATGAAGCCATTCTGGCTTTCAGTAGCGGCCCGCTCGGATTATTGTAGATATCCCGTCTCATGTAAGAAACATAATCATTATTAGAGTTAGCCTGAACCCCTACGCTATTCAAATTGTATTGATAGGTTTCATTGGCGTAACTAATAGGAATACCCACATAAACTTCCGCGGTATCAAAGAAATTCCAAACCGTATTTGCAGGTGCTGCCCATGGTCTGTCAACCGAATAAGTAGCTAAGTTAAACTGTTTGTCTCTTGCTGCTATAGCTGCCGGAGGGTTAATATACCTGATACCACCCACAATTTTGCTGAGCGTTGTATTATCGCCGGGAAACATGCTTGCATCAAGCCTTGTTCTTGTTTTAATTGGCTCTGCCATAATAACAATTCTCGGGTCTTTCAATGCGTCAAGAGTCTTCACCAATGTGGCAGACATTTTGTTACGATTATAGTTTGACGGGATGTCAAATTTGGAGTTTTTCTTATAGGAAGAAGCTCCATCCTTTCCAGGGTAACTCATCGCCCAATCATCATTATTGCTCTCAAATACTTTTCCAACTAAAGCTTCTACATCAGCTTTTACGTCTTTTTTATCTGAAATCCTCAGGTAATAACGTAATAAAAGCGAGTTGGCCAACTTTCTCCAATTAGCAGGTTCGCCCTGATAAAATACGTCAGATGCTTTGTTTACTTCAGGAAAATCGGCGGCGCTTCCCTGTAGTAAAGGAAGTGCAGCTTTCAGATCGGCAATCACTCCATTATAAATGTCTTCCTGGCTATCAAATACAGGCGTAGTGCTTTCCGGGCCTACCTGATCTCCATTTAAAGCTTTAGAATATGGAGCATCACCCCATAAATCAGCAATGCATCCGAAATTGAAAGCCCTCATAACAAGTGCAACTCCCTGATGAAATTTAAAGTTGTTTTCTGTAGCTTTTTGGAGGAGGAGTTTATTGTCTCTCAGCCGGCCATAGTAGCCACTCCAATCTTTAGGATCCCAGGAATAATTGCTGTATCCCGAAGACCAGGCATCCTGGGCGGTTTGTTGCATAGCGCCGGACATGTCGCCTGATCCCAGATCGCCATATTCTCTTGCAGTAGAAGTAAGTACTTGCGCCATCAGATAATTTGCATTTGCAATAGAAGGCGATATATTATTCGGGTCGGTATTTAAAGTCTCAAACTTTCCGCAGGAAACAGAGACTATAATAAATAACCAGACCAACCCTATTAGTTTTATTGTTTTAATTGCATTCTTCATGTTCAAGAATTTAAATTTTCTTTTAAATAGATTAGAAACCTACATTCAGTTTTATACCCAAAGGTATTGTCCAGGGAGTTACATTAAAGCGCTCAATACCCTGTCTGAACTGAGAACCATTTCCCTGTGCGGAAGGTTGAAGTTGGAAAGCTAATTCAGGATCAACACCTGCTTTTGCTTTGGTCCATAAAATCACATTACGGGTATATACCCCTAACGAAATATTTTGCAGTTTCAGGCTGTTGGCCCAGGCACGCGGGAGATTAGCACTGATAGTAAGTTCTCTTAATTTTATATATGATGCATCAAACATACTCATTCTTGCAAAACTCCAGTTATTGGTAGTAGCATCAGCATAGTAGTCATACTTAGTATCAGGTCCTCCCAGGTTTTCCACATAATTCCCATCATCATCAAGATAAACTCCCGGTACAAAAGCTCCGTCATTCAAAGTTACATTACCATCACTATAGGGGAAACCTCCGGTTTCTTTTGTAGGACCTCCTACTAAATGGAATTGTTCTAAACCAGAGAAAATAATGAACTTATCTGGGTTGCTTTTTAAATAACCCGGAATATCGTTTTTGTATGCTTCGGGAATAGGTATACCCATGTTTTGCTGTCTCTTCATCACTGCATCAGATTGGAGATATCGGTATGTTTGTGAGAAGAAGGTTCCTCCAAGCCGCATATCCAGGCTGGCAGAAAGACTGATGAACTTGTAAGACACAGTAGTCTGCATTCCCATTAACAGTTTAGGATTAAAGTTGCCAACCACTTGTTTGTAGTTGAAAGCTTTGTTACCTAAATATTGAACGGTGCCATCATTATCCAGTAATGGCCACCCATAATATTTAGAACTTTTATCGGTAACGGTAGCCACCTGGTTATCCCACAACTGGCCTATCTTTCCATCACTGATTACAGGAGATCCGTCGGCATTAAACATTCCGGGGATCACATTACCCTTTGCATAAGTCCAGGAGCCGCTGTTACCATCTTGCCAAAACGAATAGTAAGGTACGCCGTCGGCAAGTGAAATAACATAGGAGTTGTTTTTAGTATAATTAATGCTCAAATCCCAAGTCCAATTCCTGCCGGATACCAAAGTACCTCCAAGTGAAAGTTCAATACCTTTACTTCTAACAAGTCCTGCATTAATTAATCTTGTGCTATAACCAGATGATATTGGGGTGTTTATACCAAGTACCTGATTTTTGTTGTCAGACTGGTAAACTGTACCCTCAAATCTTAACCTGTTATTAAACATTCCCAGTTCTAGTCCAAACTCTGTAGATTGAGCCTGTTCGGGTTTTAAATTAGGGTTTCTAAGACTTGACGAAGTGGCCATGGTTATTATTCCGCCAAAATTTCCCTGTCCTATTGTGCCTAACAAATTATAGGGGCTTGTAGCTTTACCCACACTGGCCCATCCTCCCCTGAGTTTCAGCAGGTTTACATTTGAACCCAGGTCAACCAAATTGTTTACCAATATGCTTAACGAAGCAGAAGGATAGAAATACGACCAGTTATCTTTAGGTAATGTACTTGACCAGTCATTTCTTCCGGTCAAATCAAGATAAGCGATATTTTTAAAACCCAAAGACGCTGTTCCATAAGCGCTATAGACGGCATATTGACTGTATGCAGCCGAATAATCTAAAGAGGCAGGGTCAATATTGGCAAGGTTGAAAAATTCAGGAGTTATTATACCTGATTTGTTTTTTGATTTATTCACCATATTGGAACCATACGAATAGAGGAGGTTTCCACCACCTGATGCAGATACATCAATAGCACCGAATTTATTCTTGTATGTTATCAGGAAGTCAGTATTACTCTCATTGGAGTAAATTTTCTGAATACCATACGCTCCATTCTTTTCGGCACTCAGGCTTTTCGAAATCTTAGTTTCTCTTTGTTCATTCAAAAGGTCTTGAGAATACCGAATAAAAGCACTTACATGAGGTGAAAATTGATAATCAACTTTTATGTTTCCAAATAACCGGTTACGCAAAAAGCTATTCTTGATCTGGTTTACCATAAAGTAAGGGTTGTTATCAATACCTGCGTCTCCGGGATCTTCACCGGGTGGAACTGGTTTCTTTTGCTGAAGACCAGGTACCAGCCAATAGTCTTTCAAGTCACGAATATCAACGCTTGGTGAAAGATATAAAAGATCCTGAAGAGGGTTCCCATTTACATTACCTGCAATTACATTGTCTGAACCACTGCGTGCATAATTAATAGATGAACTGATTTTAAACGCATTGGTAATTTTATGTTCTATATTTAATCCAAGATTATGCCTTTTCAGGTCTGAATTTGGGATAACCCCTCTGTTCACCGTATTTGTATATGACAGGCGGTAGTTGTCTTTGTCCGTTGCATTTTCAATAGACAGGCTATTTTGAGAAGTAATTCCGGTTTGAACAAAGTTTTTAAAATTGTCAGGATGTGAAACCATTTCTGTGGGAATATAGTTTCCATTTGCATCCATGGGACTATTCCATTGAATTGCTTTTATCCCTTTATCTAAAGGAATACCAAACCTGTACGTATCCATTTCTCCAATATTCACTAATGGATCATTGCCGGGATAAGCCTCAGTATATGGACGAGAACCTGAGGAAAAATCAGTATTCACAGGTAAGTATTTATAAGGCATATCAAACTCAGTGCTTGAGCTGAAATTCATTCCAAGACCTTTTGATTTTTTACCTGATTTTGTTGTAATCAATACTACGCCATTACCTGCACGTGAACCATATAATGCTGCAGCGCTTGGTCCTTTCAGTATAGAAACACTCGCAATATCGTTTGGGTCTATATCCGAGATGGCATTCCCGTAATCCACTTCCACTCCATTTCCTACAGTGGAGATATTGTTCATTGAATTTCGCACCGGTACACCGTCTACCACAAATAAAGGCTGGTTATCACTGTTGAGGGAACGTATACCTCTGATTACCATACTTACTGATGAAGTAGCTGCACTGCCGGTTGAGCTTATCGTAACGCCTGATACTTTACCTGCCATGGCATTAAGTACATTTGTCTGGCTTACCCTGTTCATATCATCTCCTTTAATTTGTCCGACAGAATAACCCAGTGAGCGTTTCTCCCTTGTAATACCCAACGCTGTTACTACTACTCCCTCAAGTTCCTGCGCAGCGGATTCCATCACTACAGTTATCTGGCTTCTGCCATTTACAGATACTTCCGCTGTTTTAAAGCTTACGGAAGTAAACACTAATACGGCATTGCCGCCCGCAACGTCTAATGAAAAATTTCCATCCACGTCCGTAGTGGTTGCATTCGATTTACCTCTTTCCGTAACGGTTACGCCACCTAATGGTCCATTGGCATCGCTTACATGTCCCTTAACAAGAAAATCTGCCTGCTCCACAGCAGCTTCAACAACTGCTGCAGGTATAGCAATCTCCTGTTGTGCCGGCTGATGCAATCCTTTTTGTTTAATAATATACACCTCTTTAATTTTCTCGAACTGCAGTCCACCAGTAGCAAGTACATCTGCAAGTACTGCATCCGGATTGGTTTCGCGGGTAGCATCAAGGTAATTGTACTGTACTTTTACTGACTTTAATGTGTTTGACTGATAGCTGAAGAAAATGTTTTTATAGGTTTTCTTAAACTCCTGCATAAATTCCTGCAGGGAGCTTGTCTTATTGCCGGTACCGGAATATTCAGTAACGGCGCTGCCAGAAGTTTTTGTAGACAGGAGTGCTACATCCTGCGCCTGCAATACTGTTGCAGGTACCAGAAGCAGCGCCCACAATACAACTCCGAAGCAGTGTTTTGAAAAAGATTTCGTTCTTTTCATAACTGTTTTGATTGAAGATTAATGAATGATTAATTGTTTGTTGTTTATCTGGATGTTAAGATCTAAGGTTTTTTCTATAGTGCTAATAAGAGTTTGGAAGTCTTTTACTGATACGACTGCAGTTATCATCATTTGCTTTGCTGCCTGGTTTTGAAAAATTACATCTACTCCATAATATGCTTGGATGAGACCTGCAATCGTTTCCAAATCAGTTTCATCAAAATGCCATTCTTTCTGATTCCATGCAGCAGTGTACAGTTCGGTATTTGCTATTCCTTTAACGAACTTATTGTGTAAGGTATCTGATTTTAACCATTGCCCTGCTGTCATTTGGTCTGCTATAGTTGGGTTGTTTTTAAACATTACATCCACACTGCCTTTTGTTAATACTATATTCGTTGTTTTTGATTGTGCATTTACATTAAACTCAGTACCTGTAACCAGTATTTTAAGATCATTGGCATATACTATAAATGGTGTATGTCCGGTTGTTCTTTTTACTTTGAAGTATGCATTTCCTTTAAGTTCTATTTCCCTTATGCCGGCTTCTTTGATTCCGGTTTTATAGGCTATTGACGAGCCGCCATTTAGAATTACAAAAGAACTGTCAGGAAGCAATATCTCCTTTATTTCTCCGGGTAAAGTGTTTTCAGACAGGATCTGATTTGTGTTATAATCATTTCCTTTTATCGGAAAAAACTTCAGTATCAATGCTGATGTTAGTATAGCCGCAGCTACAACTGTCCATTTTCTGATTTTATTTTGGTTTTTTTTTTCGGATTGCTCTACCGGATCCGGAAACCCCAATTCTCTGTAGATAATGGATTTTAAAAAGCGTTTTTCATGATTTGACAATGAAGGTTGCAGGTGTGATTCTTTTCCCGACAGTTGCTGCACCAGTATACATGCACTTTTAATTTTGCCAGACTGATCCGGTTGTTTTCTTACAAAAGACAACCAAAAGCGATTGCTGTCATCATTGGGCAACAATACCCATTGCTGAAAATATTCATCTGCAGCAAGCTCCTCTTCTGTAAGGATGGTATAATGATCACTATCGTGTCTTGTCATCAATATAAGAAGAGAGGTGCTTTGAAAAGGATACTCAAAACGGAGGATAAATTTTTGTATGCAGTGAGCTTTAAACTGTCAGTATTAAAAAGCTCAAAACCCAAAGTTGACACCTGATACCTCACCTCGTGTAATTTGGCGCTTCCCTGGTAATTTCTATATCGTGAGCATGACTTTCTTTCATGCCTGCATTGGTGATCTTGATAAACTGAGCTTTTTTTAGTGTAGCAATGTCCGGTGCCCCGCAATATCCCATACCCGATCTTAACCCCCCTGTATATTGATATACTATTTCGTTTAGAGCTCCTTTGAAGGCGATACGTCCTTCTATGCCTTCGGGAACATATTTTTTAATATCTTCTTCCACATCCTGGAAGTAACGGTCGCCGCTGCCCTGGCTCATGGCTCCCAAAGAGCCCATACCTCTGTATTGCTTGAATTTTCGTCCCTCATATATTATAGTTTCGCCAGGACTTTCTTCTGTACCTGCAAAAATACCACCCATCATCACGGCATCAGCGCCGGCAGCCAGTGCCTTTACCATATCTCCGGTATATCTTATACCACCATCAGCTATCAAAGGAATACCCAGTTTTTGCAAAACGGATGCAGCCTCCATTATGGCTGTTATTTGCGGAACACCAGCCCCGGCAACAATACGGGTGGTACAAATTGATCCGGGACCTATACCTACTTTAACAGCATCAGCTCCTGCCTCTGCAAGGGCTTTTGCTCCGGCAGCAGTACCTATATTACCAGCAATAACCTGCAGGTTTTTAAAATTCTTTTTTAATTTTTGTAAAGAGGAAATAACACCTTTGGTATGTCCGTGTGCACTGTCGAGGCATACTACATCCACACCTATATGCTGCAAAGCAGCAGCCCTGTCCATTAAATCTGCTGTAATACCCAATGCGGCTCCGGTGAGTAATCTTCCAAAATTATCTTTGATGGCATTGGGGTGACTTTGTAATTGAAGTATATCCCGATAAGTAATCAACCCTACCAGGCATCCCTTTTTATCAACCACCGGAAGTTTTTCAATTTTATATTGACTCAATATTTTTTTTGCTTTTTGCAGGTCTGTTCCTTCGGGGGCTGTGATAAGATTTTCACGGGTCATTACATCACTTACCTTTTTGGACAAAGTAGTCTCGAACCTTAGGTCCCTGTTGGTGAGTATGCCAACTAGCTTACGATGTTTGTCAATTACAGGTATACCGCCAATTTTATTGTCGCGCATGAGTTTAACGGCATCTCCAATAGTTGCCGTCTCATCAAGTGTGACCGGGTCAAGGATAAGACCGCTTTCACTGCGTTTTACTTTTCTTACCTGGTCTGCCTGCTTTTCGATGGACATATTTTTGTGCAGGATTCCTAATCCGCCCTCACGTGCTAACGCAATTGCGAGTTCTGCTTCAGTTACCGTATCCATAGCTGCCGACAGCATCGGGATATTAAGCGAAATTTTTTTGGTAAGCCGAGTACTAATGGAAACTTCGCGTGGAAGTACCTCGGAATATGCCGGTACCAGCAGTACATCATCAAAGGTTAAACCTTCACCAAAAAATTTTGTAGAAAGACTGACTTTGGGGGAGTTATTTCTTATTGCCATGTGCAAAGATAGGGTAGTGGATAAATAGCAACCAAATTTTACTCAGCTTAGTTTGTAATGTTTGCCGGGTAAAGTGGTGATAATACCTTCCAGTTCCAGATGCAGCATAGCTGCTGCTATACTGCTGCTGCTCAATCCGCAACGAAGATTGATTTCATCAATGTGCACCGATGTGTTTTCGCCCAATATTTCAGTGATCATTTTTTCTTCGGGGCTAAGATCAACGAACAGTTTTTTCTGATGTATAGTTTTAGATATTGCAGTATTCGACCAATTCATAAATTCGAGAATGTCTTTCCCTGAAGTTGCCAGTGCAGCTTTATTATTTCTTATCAGATAATTACAACCTGCACTTTTAGCGTCTGTAACTTTTCCCGGAACGGCAAATACATCTTTATTATAGTTGTTGGCAAGTTCTGCTGTAATCATGCTTCCCCCTTTTATATCAGTTTCAATCACCAAAACGGCATCGGCTATGCCAGCTACAATCCTGTTTCTTCTGGGAAAGTTCTGTTTGTCAGGCGCGGTACCCGATCTCAGGTCGGTAAGCAATCCTCCGGATTGGGTCATGGACCTGGCAAGTGCAGTATGTGCTGTGGGATATATTCTGTCAAGTCCATGTGCAATTACACCTATAGTTTGCATGCCATTATCGAGTGAGGCTTTGTGAGCAATGGCATCTATACCATAGGCGAGTCCGCTTACTATTAACACCTTTGAAGAAGCCAGTTCACGAATGATTTGGTTGGTTATTTCTTTTCCATAACCTGTATGGCTTCTTGTTCCTATGATGGCAAGTATCCTTGTAGTATTTAAATCGGCATTTCCTTTATAATATAACAGGGAAGGGGCATCATAGCAATGCAATAACCTTTTGGGGTAGGCTGGGTGCTGACGATGAATTACCTGTATACAATATTTTCTTGAAAATTCAAGCTCCTTCTCTGCCTTACTAAAATCATTGAAAGTCTTAATACTTTTTGATCTTATAGGACCTATGCCAGGAATCTTATCCAGTGTTGATCTGCCGGCAGAAAAAATTTCTTCTGCACTATTGAAATGCTGAAGTAAAGAAGCGGCATGTACGTCTCCGATTTGAGGAACCAGGGTCAGCGCAATCTGGTATATTAAATCTTTATCCATACCATTGGTGTTTTTTGTATGGTATTTTTTTGCAATGAAAAACCCCTTCGGATTAACGAAGGGGGCTTCTAATCTTTTAACCGTTAACCATTAAACCTTATCCTATGAAAAGCCGAATATATAATGGTTTTTTGAATTTTGAAGTTAAGAAGGTGATTTTTTTGTTCAAAAGCATCAAACTGCAAAAAATAACACTGGGGTATATATAAAAAAAGAGGGCTGGATGAAAATCCTGCCCCGTTTCTAAATCCAATATCCTATGAAAAACCATATATAAGACCGATTATTGAAATGAAACGTTGCATTAGAACATAAGTTTTTTTAAGAGAAAATATATTAAAATATAGAGCGATGTGAATATAACTTGTTTTAAGTCAGAAATTAGTAATAATGATTGTTTAAGGACTAGCCCCTTAAACTTTGATATAGATACTCTGTATATACATGAAATTTAATCAGAGAACTTTAGCGGACAGGCTTCCGGGATGTGCAAAAGGGCAGATAAGAATCGCTTTACGAAAACTATAAATAAAAAAAGAGGGCTGGATGGAAATCCTGCCCCGTTTTAAATCCAATATCCTATGAAAAACCGGATATAGAACGGTACAGGTTTCTTTATATTGTTTATTAATAAGAAAATTATTTCCAGGAAGTCCGAAAAGTTTTTTGATATTGGGTGAATGGGGTCTTTCCAAAATGTCCCTCACCAAAATATTTTAATACAAGTTCCATATCCGGAATTTTCAGATAGCCTGGTATAGCTTGTGGAGCGGATCCATCTGCCGGAAGAATAATGGTTGTAGGAAAAGCAAGTTGCCCCCCTGTAAGATGCACTGCATATTCGTTTACCCTGTAAGTGCTGTTATAATTAAACTTTTTGCCCTGCCAGTTCAGCGTTTCCCGGGTTTCGGCGTCTAATTTTACAGGGTAGAAATTGTCTTCTATATATTTAATAACCTTCTGATTGGAGTATGTATTTTTATCCATCACTTTGCACCATCCGCACCAGTTGGTATACAGGTCAATCAATATTGGTCTTTTTTCAGATTGCAGTTTTTGACCAGCTTCCTCAAGTGTTAGCCATTTGAGTTTCTCGTAGGTATTAGCCGTTGACAAGTTTGAATAATTATTTCTAAACAAGTTTGAATCCCGGGGTTCTGCAAGAGAATAGAATAAGATAATACTCAGCAATGATAAATTGACGGATATTTGCATTTTACAATAATTGTTGTACAAATATAACTTACAATTGACCAGGAAAATTGTTGTAGCTATTACGGGAGCCAGCGGCTCAATATATGCCAGGCAGTTGCTTGATAAACTGTTTGCTATACCCGGTCAATGGAATGAACTGGGCATAGTTATTACCGATAATGCAAGACAGGTATGGAAGATGGAATTAGGTGATACCGGGTATGAAAAATATGAAAGCAATACTTTTGATAAAAAAGATTTCAATGCCCCTTTTGCATCCGGATCAGGACAATTTGATACAATGATCATTATTCCCTGCTCAATGGGCACACTGGGGAGGATTGCAGGTGGTGTTTCTGACGACCTGATTTCCAGAGCCGCTGATGTAATATTAAAAGAGAGAAGAAGGCTGATTTGCGTGGTGCGGGATACGCCGTACAGCCTTATTCACCTTCGCAATATGGAAACTGTTACACTGGCAGGTGGAATAATATGCCCGGCTACTCCTTCCTTTTACAGTGTACCAAAAACTATTGAGGAGGTTGCTGCTACAGTTACTGACCGGGTGCTGGACCTGTGCGGGTTTGATATAGAGACGTATAGGTGGGGGAGGTGAGGTATCAGCTATCAGTGCTGATAGCTGATACCTGACACCTGACAGCTCACTGCAGGTCTATCACTTCTACCCCGGGATATTTTGATGCATCAAAAATAAATAAGTTGTCTTCTAAATTGGAATTAGGTACAAGGCTGGTAATGCTATATGAATAACGGTTGCCATTCTTTTCAAATACTTTTGTGGAAATAATGTTTTTTGATTTCTTATCTATATAAGCAAGAATTTTGAAAAAAGCTTTGTTTTTGTCTGTGGGTGTTAATTCAATCTCCTGTGCAATTTTAGCTCCGAGTTTTTTATCTCCGTTCAATTTGTACAAAAAATCTTTGTCAAAGAAATTTGTAAATATTTTTTGCGGAGTAAAGCTATTTCCTGACGGATCAACTTTGCTCACCTGTACCTCATTGCTGCTTTTATCGTAGGTCCATACTTTGCTGCCATCGCAGAAAATGATCTGATCATTTAATTCGAGCTTGTATTTATTCCCTTTCATATAGGCAGTTCCTTTTTTTGTACCCTGTACCTTTCCGGCACTATTTTCTATTTGTAGCTGGAAGAGTGCTTTTACAGTTCGGTAAGATTTGAATTTTGAAGTGACAGATTCCAGGATTTTTTTTGCATCAGGGTCATTGGTGCCGAGAGAATTCCCCGAAGTTTGGGCTATCAAAGAGGGTACAACACAATAAAAAACTAATACAGCGCTAAGTAAATTTCTCATTTCAAATATTTAATTTGGAATTATTGCCGAATAAAAGACGATATAAAAAATGAATGGTTTAATATTTATTGTTAATTCTTTAATGCTTCAGGGCCTGTAAAAATTCCTCCAGTTCCATTTCTGTTTTAAATAACACTTCCCTGGCTTTGCTGCCCTGGTTAGCGCCAACAATGCCTGCTGCTTCCAGTTGATCCATTAACCTGCCGGCTCGATTGTATCCGAGTTTCATCCTGCGTTGCAAAAGTGATGTGGAGCCAACCTGGCTTTGTACTATCATTCTTGCAGCTTCTTCGAAGAGAGGGTCACGGTTACCCGAATCGAAATCCCTGCTTTCCAGTTCTTTTTCGTCCACATATTCCGGTAGATAAAATGGCTGAGGGTACCCACGCTGGTCACTGATGAACTCCACGATATTTTCTACTTCGGGAGTATCAACAAAAGCACACTGTACCCTTGTAATTTCTCCGTTGTAAGAAACCAGCATATCGCCTCTTCCTATTAATTGCTCCGCACCACCGGTATCAAGTATAGTACGGGAGTCTATTTTTGAAGAAACCTTAAAAGCCACACGTGCCGGAAAGTTGGCTTTGATTGTACCTGTAATAATATTTACCGACGGACGCTGTGTAGCAATAATCAGATGGATACCAACTGCCCTCGCCAATTGTGCCAGCCTGGCAATGGGCATTTCAATTTCTTTGCCCGCTGTCATTATCAGATCTGCAAACTCATCAATAACTAATACAATAAAAGGAAGGAACTGGTGTCCTTTTTCCGGATTTAATTTTCGGGCTACAAATTTTTCATTATACTCTCTTATGTTTCTGCATCCTGCTTCCTTCAGCAGATCATAGCGATTATCCATTTCAATACACAATGCATTAAGTGTATGTACAACTTTCTTGGTATCTGTAATAATGGATTCTTCTTCTCCCGGTAATTTAGCCAGAAAATGTTTTTCTATCACACGGTACAAACTCAGCTCTACTTTTTTCGGGTCAACCATTACCAGTTTGAGTTGTGAAGGATGTTTTTTATATAATAATGAAACTAATATAGCATTTATACCTACCGATTTACCCTGACCTGTAGCTCCGGCCATCAGCAGATGTGGCATAGTTGCAAGGTCAACAATAAAATGTTCGTTGTCAATTTTTTTGCCGAGTGCTATTGGAAGCGAAAATTTGTTTTGCTGAAATTTATCTGTTGACAGCAGCCCCTTCATACTCACAATAGCTTTTTTCACATTGGGTACCTCTATACCTATGGTGCCTTTGCCGGGTATGGGTGCAATGATTCTGATACCAAGTGCAGCAAGACTTAGGGCTATATCATCTTCAAGGTTTTTAATACGTGATATACGTACCCCGGCGGCGGGCACAATTTCGTACAGGGTAACGGTGGGTCCTACGGTTGCAAATATCTGCCTGATGTCTATATCATAATTCTTAAGGGTATTGATGATCTGGTGTTTATTGGCTTCCAGTTCAGCAGCATCCAGTACGATTTTTTCACTGCCATGCGTTTCTAATAATTCGAGAGAGGGATACTGATAATCTCTCAGGTCGAGCACCGGGTCGTATGGCGGCAGGTTTTCAATGTGTACAACTTCGGATGAGTCTTCTCCGGTAGTCTGATCTTCTTCAGCTTCGTCCACTTCTTCATAGCGCGATTGAATCTGGAGCTCCAATTCTTCAGGCTTATTTTTTTTGCCTGTTGGGTTTGTTTTCCCTTTTGCTATTTGTCCTGAAGCAGGAGGAATTTCAAGCTCTGAAGAATGCTCAGGTAGTATCGCCTTCGCTGGTTTGGTTTCATTTGAGGGAGGAATAACTACTACTCCGCCACTATGTTTTTCTTTACCGGATTTTTCCTGTAATATATCTGGGTCGGCAAAGAGTTTGGCTTCTTCGGAAAATGAATTGTCTACGGGAATAAATTTTTCTTTTTGCCTGCCCGATGTAAAGGATTTATATTTTGGAAGGGTAAACACCGGATTGAATCTCCAAATAAAATAGCTAAAGCCACCCACCAGTAAAAGAGCGGCTGTGCCAATATTGCCAATAAGTCCACGGAGCCAGTCGCTGCTGATATTACCAATTTCTCCTCCCCAGGGAAAACCGCTTCCCTGTGCTACAAATGCAAGTGCAGTACTAAAAAAAATTAAACCTACAATTATATATCTGAAATTGCGCCAGGGTGAAAAAATTTTTCTGCCAAACAAAAGATTGGCACCTAAGATGAAAAAGAAACTGCAAAAAAGATAGGAAGACAACCCAAAACCTTTATAAAAAAAAACGTGAGATATATAGGCCCCGATTCTTCCCAAAAGGTTGGACGTCTTTATATCATCTCCAAACAGGAAAGCGGAAAAGCCCCGTAATACCTTATCCTGATCCTGACGCCAGGTAAACAGGTAAGAAGTGAAGGCTATAAATAGAAAAAAGGCACAAAGCAAAAGTATACTGCCGACGATTTTGTGGGTACGCTCATCTTTCACCAGTTCCTTTACCTTTACCTTTTCTTCTTTGTCAACGGTAAGTTTTTCCGGATCTGCTTTTTTGGATTTGTTGCTTTTTAATTTATTAGCCATGAAACTTTGAACCAATGGTTAAAGATGAGCAAAGATAAGAGGATAAACTGAGGTGCAACAGGCTTCAGGTTTTTAGTTTTTAACATATTCGAAATTCTTCCCCCACAATGGATTGCACCCGAAAAAGTGCTTACATACCGGAAGTGCGCAACTATCTTGTTCCTTCCACTAAAACACAGGTTCATATAATATTGTAAGGATCATAATGCTTATCTTGTAATGAATCTTCAAATTGCTATATTTGGCGATAACTTTATTAAGCAATTTTGGTGTTTCGATATTTTCTTTCTGTAATGATTGTGGGTGTAGTATTTTTTGCCTGGAAAACCACATTTTCGCAAAATACACATGACACCACTACTGTTATTAATACCGGATTTTTTTATGATAAATTGAAGATGCAGGATGAGCATTACCGAATAGCTTTTTCTGCAAATCCGGTTTCTGACCCTGATAAAATTTGCAGTTTAACATATACCAAACCTGCCTTACCCGGAGGGCTGGTACAGGGTAATATGAATGCCGGAATATTGTATATAGAGTTTGAATTGATAAACCCTTCTGACAGTACGGAATTTTTATATTTCTACCCGGGATTCTATTTCAAATCCATACACCTATTCACTGAGGTAGAAGAAACCGGCAGCAAAGTGTTTAAAACTTTGGTAGATAGTATTCCTCCGTCCCCCGCCGGAAATGCATACAGGGTTATTCAACTTTCTTCCGGGGCCAGGGTAAAAATATTTGCCGCCCTTCAACCCATCAGGATTAACAGAAACTGGCTTTCGCCAATACTGATCAAACCAGAATATTTGAATACACATCTTACCCAGACACGTATGCAAAACCAGTCATTGGACATAGTAACCTATATACTTGTCGGTATCCTTTGTATGATGTTGCTGTATGCAATGGCAAACTATATTCAATTTCGAAAGGAAGAATACCTCTACTACAGCATTTATGTATTGTTCACCGGTTTTTTGTTGTTTACCAAATCCTACCTGTATCATTCCGGTGGTGATTTCACCTATTTTTTTGAAGAGTATCTCGACTTTATTATTATGCTTACAGCTGTATTGTGTTATGTGGCATTTGTGAGATTCTTTCTCAATACCGATTACGTTTATCCTTTGTTGGACAAAATACTCAAACTGATCGAAATCTCTTATGTGGGCTTTATTGTTTTATACTCTCTTATTTACTTCTTTACACCTGGAGTAGAAATGCTGAACGGATTTGAAAATGGTTTAAAGTTTTTGCTTTTAACCGGTGCGTTGCTTTTTGTAGTCTTAGGTTTCAGGGAAAAAAGCAAACTGGTTAATTTTCTTGCTTTCGGAAACCTTGCCTTACTGGTTTTCGGGATGATTTCGTTGCTGATCATTATTTTTTCATACACATCAGAAAGTTTATGGGGTACCGCTTTGTTTTATTATGAACTTGCTATTGGTACAGAGCTCGCTTGTTTTTTATTTGGATTGACCTATAAGGGCAGAATTGAGTTGGTGAAAAGAATAAAGTTGGAAGATGCGAGAAATCTTGAAGAGAAAAAAAAGGACTTTGAAAGGCAGCTTGCTATTATACATGCTCAACAGGAAGTACGCAACCGGATTTCAACGGATTTGCATGATGACCTTGGTGGCGGCATAACGGCAATCAGGCTTATGAGCGAACTGGCTAAACAGAGAATGCGGGATATACATGTTCCTGAACTGGAAAAAATTTCTTCCTCGGCTTATGATCTTCTGGGAAAGATGAATGCAATAATCTGGAGCATGAACCCGGTAAACGATTCTCTGTACAACCTTGTATTGTATATTAGAAATTATGCAGAGGATTTTTTTGAAAATACGGATATACAATGTATCGTATTAACGGATGAAAGTTTACCGGTTGTGGAAATCAGTGGTATTAAACGGCGCAATATTTTTCTGGTAATTAAAGAGGCTTTAAATAATGTTGTAAAACATGCCAGGGCTTCTAATGTAATAATACAAATTGAATTTGATGGTCGTTTGCAAATAGCTTTACAGGATGATGGCGTAGGGTTCGATCATGAAAAAATAAAACCTTTTGCTAATGGACTTCAAAACATGGAAAAAAGAATGAGTTCAATAGACGGCTTTTTTCGATTGATGAACAATAGGAAAGGAACCCTAATTGTCCTGGAGACAGATATATAGGATAAGCCTTTTAATCTTCCGGAGCACTGCTTCTGCGGCTGATATGATTACCCGGCTTTAATGCTTGTATGCATAAACAAATCCAACCGGCAATAAAACATAATCCGCCAAGAGGAGTTATGGCCCCAATACCTTTTAATCCCACATTTTCAACAGCCTGAATCCAGGTAAGCAGGTATAATGAACCGCTGAATAATATAATGCCTGAAATAAATAGTATTCCCGCCCATTCCATAACTTTCCCGGGCATTCTCCGGTATAAAATTCCTACAGCCAGTAAAGCAAAAGTGTGGTAAAACTGGTAACGGACACCGGTTTCAAAAGTGGCTATTTGGTCTGGTTGAATTATTTTCTTAAGAGCATGGGCTCCAAATGCTCCTAAAACAACACTGAGTGCTCCAAGTATTGCAGCAATTTGAATAAAACGTCTAGACATACTCATGTATAATTTGGGTAAAAGTATTTTCTGTTATTTCGGCTGTATTCAGAATTACACCGGATTGGTTATAAAATTTATCTCTCTTTGTAATATTATCTTTAATGAATGTCAATACCTCATCGTCTTCAAGTTTTTTGATTAGCGGCCGGTGTTCCTTTTCTTTTACCAGTCTTTCCTTCAGTATTTGAGGTTCCGATTGCAGGTAAACAGTAATTCCGTTTTCATTCATCCATTGCATATTATCAAAAAAGCAAGGGCTGCCCCCACCGGTAGAAAGTATAAAATTGTCTTTGTGCCCGAATGTTCTGAGGGTATCTCTTTCTTTTTCTCTGAAATAGGCTTCCCCTCTTGTTTCAAAAATTTGTGCAATTGTCATCCCGCTTTCTTTTTCAATCATGGCATCCAGGTCAAAAAAATCAAGATGGTGTTGTTGCGACCAGAGCTGCCCCCAATATGTTTTACCAGTACCCATAAATCCCAGAAGGAAAATGCGCATGCAACTTTTATTTAAATGCATTTATGCCTGTAATGTCCATTCCCGTTATAAGCAGGTGTATATCATGGGTGCCTTCGTAAGTGATTACACTCTCAAGATTCATTAAATGCCGCATAACAGAATACTCGCCGGTAATACCCATACCACCAAGTATTTGTCTTGCATTACGACATATATTGGTAGCCACTTCACAACCATTTCGTTTTGCCATACTCACCTGTTGCGCCGTTGCCCTGCCTTCATTCATCAATACGGCTACCCTCCAGTTCAGCAATTGTGCCTTTGTAATTTCGGTGATCATCTCGGCAAGTTTTTTTTGCTGTAGTTGAAAGGCTCCAATGGGTTTGTCAAACTGTATCCTTTCTTTGGAGTAGCGTAAAGCAGTGTCATAGCAATCCATGGCAGCGCCAATTGTTCCCCAGGCTATACCAAACCTGGCTTTGGTCAAACATCCCAGTGGTCCCTTTAGCCCTTTAGCCCCGGGTAAAATATTTTCTTTAGGCACTTTTACATTGTCGAATACCAGTTCTCCGGTTGCTGATGCACGCAGGCTCCATTTGCCATGCGTAGCCGGTGTAGTGAAACCTTCCATTCCACGCTCTACAATCATTCCTCTGATATCACCCTGTTCATCCCTTGCCCATACTACAGCTATCTGGGCAAAGGGGGCATTGCTGATCCACATCTTGGAACCATTTAAAACTACATGATCACCTGCATCTTTAATGTTGGAAAGCATACCGGCGGGATTTGAACCATGATCCGGCTCTGTAAGTCCAAAACAACCAAGCCACTCCCCGCTTGCTAATTTGGGCAGATATTTTTTTCGCTGCTGTTCGCTGCCATATTCAAATATGGGAAACATTACCAGACTGCCCTGAACCGATGCAGTAGAACGCACACCACTGTCGCCTCTTTCCAGTTCCTGCATCATTAATCCATAACTGATATAGTCCAGCCCCGCTCCTCCATACTCCGCGGGAATAGTGGGCCCAAAGCAACCTAATGTTCCGAGTTGTTTTACTATATGCTGGGGAAATTCAGCTCTTTGTGCATATTCTTCTATAATAGGGGATATCTCTTTTTTTACGTAGTTTCTTACGGACTCGCGGATAAGGAGATGCTCTGCTGATAGCAACTCATCGAGCAGCATATAATCCGGGCTTGTAAACTGGTCAGAACGTCCGGCCATGGTAGGCTACATATTTTGATTATGTGCTAAGATAGGTAAAACCTGCATTGAAAAAGAAGCAGTAGCATCAAATAAAATTCTTAATCGGGAAACCAACCTTTTTTACTGTTATATAACCACTGAAAATGTTGTCAGTTGATATTTTCAATAATACCTGCAATACCCTGTCCCCCACCTACGCATGCAGTAACAATACCATATTTTTTACCGAGCCTTTTCATGTCGTTGGTGATCTGTATAGTGAGTTTGCAGCCTGTGCAGCCCAGGGGGTGGCCAAGCGAAATTGCGCCGCCATTGATATTTACAATGTCGGGGTTGAGTTCAAGTGTTCTTATTACGGCAATGGATTGCGAGGCAAATGCTTCATTGAGCTCTATAAGATCAATATCATTTTTTGACATGCCTGTTTGTTTTAAAACCTTAGGTACCGCTTCTACAGGGCCAACGCCCATGATCCTGGGATGCACACCCGCAACTGCACAACCTACTAAGCGTGCAATGGGTTTAAGTCCCAGTTCTTTGATCATATTTTCACTCATCACAATAACAAATGCCGCACCATCACTGGTTTGTGAAGAGTTGCCTGCAGTAACACTACCGCCTGCGGCAAATACAGGTTTTAATTTGGCAAGAACTTCTGGTGAAGTATCCGCACGGGGACCTTCATCGGTATCAACTACAAAACTCCTGATTTGTTTTTTCCCTTTTTTATCAATATATACTTCTTCAACGGTTATCGGCAGGATGCCCGATTTGAAAAATCCATTTTGAATGGCATTTATTGCTTTTATATGCGAATGGTAAGCAAAAGCATCCTGATCTTCACGGCTTACTTTATATTCTTTAGCCACGGCTTCAGCAGTCAACCCCATACCGAGGTAAAAGTCAGGCTCGTCTTTGGCAATAGAGTAGGCGGGTACTGTTTTCCAGCCTGCTGTGGGCACCAGGCTCATGCTTTCTGTACCCCCCGCAATTATACATTCTGCTAAGCCGGTGCGGATTTTGGCGGTAGCTATAGCTATAGTTTCTAGTCCCGAAGCACAGTAACGGTTTACAGTCATACCAGGAACTTCTACGCCAAGGGCTTTTGCGGCAATCATCCTACCCACCTGCAAACCTTGTTCTGCCTCGGGTACTGCATTTCCTACTATAACATCGTCTATTCGTTTATGATCAAGTTGAGGAACCGATGCCATTAAACCCTGTATTACTTCTATAGCCAGATCATCGGGTCGGGTAAAACGGAATCCCCCTTTTTTTGCTTTGCCTACTGCCGTACGATATCCGGCAACAATATATGCTTCCTGCATGGTATGTAAAATTTAGTTGTTTATGCAACTTTGTGAATCAAAGTTAGTATTCTGATACAGGAATGCAAAATATGGTTGATTTGATGTTGGCCTTGCTGAATTATTTTTTATATACCCTTATATAATCTACCATAAAAACATCAGGGAAAACTGTACGTTCGAGGTCTTTTAATTCATTGGGAAGTTCCATACTCAGGATAATATATTCTTCAGTTTGTGATATCCCTTCAGTGATTTCATAAAACTTATAACCGTCAATATAAAATATATATTTTTCGGGAGTCCATTCCAGTGCAAAAGTGTGAAACCCTTTACTTACTCCTTTCAGGTAACTTTGATAACCATGAGTAGTATGCTGATTGAGCCCATATGGACCCCAATGTACATTGTGCGAAACAATATCTGGTCCAAGCTTTTTAAAAAATTCCATGATATCAATTTCGGCACCGTTAACAACCGGATTATCTCCTTCTGATAATTTAGGCGATTGCAGCCAGAATGCGGCCCAGTTGCCTGCAGATCGTTGCAGTTCGGCCCTGCATTCAAAATAACCGTATTTTGTCATAAACCTGTTTTGTGTACCTACCGCGCTGATAAGAATACTATCACCCTCTTTTAATGCAAATAATTTGAGAAACCCATCCGACACCGATACCGCCTTCGGTGATACATAACCGGTAGCTCTTTTACCAACGCCACGTATTTCCCATTTGGAAGTATCCAATGCTTCATCGTTGAACTCATCCTGCCAGATTAATTTAGTATATCCGAGCGATTGCGGGGTATATTTTTGTACAGAAACAGGGCCTTGTGCCGGTCTTTGTGCCTGGCACACCGGTATTAGAAAAATAGCAAGGGCAAATGTTGAAAGATAAGTTTTCATAAACAGAATACAGCAAAGTAATGAAAACTTTCCGTATTGCTGTGTTGAGATTTCTAACGTTACCGGATACTGTGTTAATAAATGAATTGTATAAAATAATTTACCGGAGCATTTTTGGGCAAATCAATTTCTTTGAGCATCACCAGGTATCTCACAGCTCCCTTCTTCCAAACATCTTCGGGGCCGAAAAAATCCGGTTACAAAAAGAACTGTACCAAAGAGGATAGCAGGCCAGCCACCCTGGTTGAAGTAATATATCCCACCTCCAATAAAAAGTGCGCCCAGACCCCAGCGGATAATCCGGCTGAACCAGATCACTGTTTTATCCGATTTGTTGCGGTCTGTCGATGATGTAAGGTTTGTCTGCAACAATGGTGATATATCAGTCTTTTTTTTGTTCATTGGTTTTGAATATATTGAAAAGCAACGCTCCCATAATGGCAAAGTAAACCATACTATTGCGCGGATTGGAAGTAATGGGGCAGGTGCCTGTGGTGCATCCAATAAATTTCCAGTAGAGGTATCCGCCCAATGCACCAATGGCGGCTCCTATGATATACAATTTATTTTTCAGCGTCCACTGTTTCATAACTTATTTCTTTCGGGATCTCATTTGATTTCAATTTGGTTTGACCTGCACTGCAACTATTGACGCCACAGCACCCGATATTCATTACCGACATAATCATCAACAGCACACCTGCAGCACCAAGTAAGTTGTCTTTCATTATTATTGCCTGCCATAATGCTGCTATACCAGCCAGTAGCCTTACTATGCGCATAAAACTCCAGTTACTCTTAATGGTACTCCACATATAGTATGTATTTTGTTTTTATAAAAGAGTGGTTGGGCAAACGTAATCACTTATCTTAAAGTTGCCACTATCTTTAATAGCTTTAAACCCACCCTTTATATCCACCAGGTTATCATATCCCCTTGCTTTGAGTGTGGAATTGAATATCATTGACCGGTAACCTCCTGCACAATGTACATAATAAGTTTTGTTGCGATCGAGCATCGGCATGTGGTCGTTGATGTCGTCCAGGGGAGTATTTTCTGCATTCAGCAGGTGTTCGCTGTCATACTCACTTTTTTTCCTCACGTCAAGTATATTCACTTCTTCTTTTTTCTGAATGTCGGCCAGTTCATCTGCGGATACAGACCGGATGGAATCAATTTCTTTACCTGCTTTTTTCCATGATGCAAACCCACCTTTGAGATAACCGATCGTAAAATCATAACCCACCCTTGCCAGCCTGGTAATCACTTCTTCTTCCCTTCCTTCGTCAGTTATCAGTAATATCTCCTGCCTGATATCGGGGATCATTGCGCCTACCCACGGTGCAAAATTGCCGTCAATGCCAATATTGATAGCGTTGGGAATAAATCCTTTTGCAAATACCTGTGCATCTCTGGTATCAAGTATCAGTGCCCCGGTTTCGTTTGCTGCAACTTCAAATGCATCCGGGCTGAAGGCATGCTGACCGCGTTCAAGTACTTTGTCTATACTTTCATAGCCTTTTATATTCATCATCACATTCAGTGGAAAATATGAAGGTGGTGTAGTAAGTCCGGTAGTCACTTCTTTAATGAATTCTTCTTTCGTCATATCTGCGCGCAATGCATAATTAGTTTGTTTCTGATGTCCAAGAGTATCAGTAGTTTCTTTGCTCATGTTTTTGCCACAGGCACTCCCTGCTCCATGTGCAGGATATATCACCACATCGTCTGGCAGGGTCATAATTTTATTCCGTAATGAATTAAAAAGATGAGCTGCGAGTACTTCCTGTGTAAGTTCTGCCTTTATCTTTTGTGCCAGATCGGGCCGGCCTACATCACCTATAAAAAGGGTATCGCCGCTGAAAAGTGCAACAGGTTTTCCTTTCTCATTCTTCAACAGGTAACAACTGCTTTCCATAGTATGGCCGGGTGTATGAATAACTTCTATTGTTATTTTACCGACTTTCAATGTTTCTCCGTCTTTGGCAATATGAGCATCAAAAGCAGGTTGTGCCAGGGGTCCATATACAATAGTTGCCCCGGTTTTTTTTGCCAGATCGAGATGACCCGATACAAAGTCAGCATGAAAATGTGTTTCCAGTACATATTTTATGGTTGCATTATTGCGTGCTGCTTTTTGAATATAGGGCGCTACTTCACGCAATGGATCTATTACCACAGCTTCATTACCGCTTTGTATATAATATGCCCCCTGTGCCAGGCATCCTGTATAAATTTGTTCTATAGTCATCTCGTTGAGGTTTATCGTGCAAATTTGAGAATAATATCTTCGCTGTAAAGTGACAATGGTCACACAGCGATATTTGTAAACAATTCTTTTGCAAATATACCATTATCGGTCAAATAGGTGAGTAGCGGGAATCGGAGAAGCAAAGTAAACAAATTTCAAATTATTGCACCAGATGGGTTAATATTATTATAAAAAGCAAAAACTTCCTGGTCTTTTTACATCCTCCACGTTGGACAATATTTCACAAACCAAAAACCTTAAACTCCAAATCCCAAACCTTTCAAAATAGCAAAGGTTCCTAATCCCTGTTGAACCTTTTTTACAAAGCCCGCCAGGGTTGGAACCTTTCTCTGTCAACAACCGGCCGTCCACTATTCCTTCATGATGCGAATCTGCTTTGTTTGAATGTTATTGTAATACCTGATGATGTATATTCCCGAAGTGATATTACCCAATTGTATTACCATGTTATTAGCTGAAGTTTTCACTTGCTGCAGTCGTTTCCCATCAATGGTAACTAACTCAAGAATACCACCAGGCATTATCCCTTTTACAGTTATAGAGTTTCTTGCCGGATTGGGATAGGCTTGTAGTTCCATTTTCCCGGCAACACTAAGTTTTCTTACAGCCGAATAAGTGAATTTCCCATCAATATCCGTCATCTTCAACCGGTAATAATTATCGCCGGGCTGCAATCCGGAATGAATAAAGCTATAGTGCTGTAGTCCTGTAATATTGTTTGCCATCACTTTTCCGATTACTGAAAAGTCTCTGCCATTTGTACTGTATTCAATATCGAAATGACTGGTATTAACTTCATCAGTAGTTTCCCATTTGAGCAAAGCTTCTTCATGCTGTTGTGTTGCTTCAAACTGCAGCAAACGAAGTGGTAGTGCATTGTTGATGTCGGTTATGGTAAAAGGAGAGAAGCTGCTATAACCTTCCTGTGATTTTGAGAACCTTCCGGCAGTATCTGTCATTGCAGCGCCAAATGTTCCCATTTGCCATGTAGTGAGATAGTGGGCCGCTGCCGACTGAGTCCGGTTAAAACCAGGTTGTTCATCCTGCTGGTACCAGAGGAAAGTAAGAATAGCATTGCTGCCGCCAGGTGTCTGCTCCTCAATGAACCAGGTACGGTTTACATTACCGGTTCTTACCGTATCACCATTGTCTCCTCTCTGCAATACATACGGTACAATTTTTACACTAAAGTTGTCCGGGGTACCACTGTTTGCAATTTTCACAAAATTGCCATGGCTTGTATCCACTGCAACCGGGAACACATTTTCTGTATTGTTGTTTACCAGTTTCAGCTTACCGGTTCCATCTGTTACAATGAAATGAGCCGTGTCTGCATTCAGTATTTCTCCATTTACTGTGAGATCAAAATTGCCCAATAATAATTTGCCGCCAATCCAGCCTGGCACATCATCGGGTATACCCTGTCTCAAATCAAGGTTGCCATTTACTACAACATTTCTTGTCAATGGAGCGATGGTTGAGAAGTTAAGTGTATCACTGTTGTTCAGTAAATTGTATTCTACTGGTGTGCAGTTTACAATTTCAGCAATAACTTTTCCTTTTATCAGGTCCATATACATCTTCCTGCTGACGATGGTATTGGCTCCCGCGCTCAGGGTGAATGGTACACTGTCTATAGCATGTAACCCATTGTTTCTGTCCAGTATCATGAAGCGTACCCATGCCGAACCATCCACTGTTCCGTTGTTAATAATGGAATAGGAAATTGTAACACTGTCACCTGCCCTGAATCCGTTCGGATTAAATCTTATGGATTGTGCAAAGCGTTTTGCCATATCAGGCGCTTCACCTACTATTAGTGCACGTGTAGCTTCATTGTTGAACTCATTTTCTTCATTCATCGTATTTAAAGGGTCTACCACTATCTTCATAATTTTTGTTCCCTGTAATGCAGATGAATAGGTAACAGTAGCCTGCACTGTAGTATCCCTGCCCGGGGTAATGGCATTGAATGGTACATCATCTCCCAGTTGCACATCATCCACAAAGAACCGCATTACATTGGCAGTGCTGACTTTACCGCCTGCATTGCGAACCGTACCTACAATGGTGATGTTTTGTGCAGGCAATGGATTCAGGCTGCTGGGTGAAATATACTGCGATAATACTTCCAGGTCAGGCTTGCTGTCGGTTACCCGTATATGATAGTACCCTATATTGTTTGTTTCATCTGCTTCACAAACCGTATTCAATGAATCTGCAACTACACGAATCTGATAGTCCCCGGGTGTACTGAACATATAGGAGAATGCACCATGTGCTGCGAACGACTCACCGGCTTTAACTGTGGCAATTGTTTCCTTACCTATTTCAACACTGTTTAATAAATAATGAACCTGTACATTCTCTGCATCCCTGATTCCCATATTGCGTATGGCAGGGAAGAAATTGCCGGTATTATTTACCCGGACTATGGCAGGGTTGGCTGATGATCCTGTTTCGCCTGGTGTCTGGTAGGGCTTCAAATCAGGACTTAGCGGAACCGTTTTGATGTTGTTGCTTTCGTTTGACTCAACAACTGAGTTATCGCTGTCAACAAATACTTCCAGTACGTCGTTGCAGGTGTTGATACTACCGGTAACTGTGTATGAATCCGATGTAAAAATTGCAGAGCCATCGTCGCTAAGTCCGGAGACCGGTATTTTATTGCCTACCTGCACACCATTTACTGTAAATCTTACATTGAAACCTCCTGTAGCTTTACCTGTGTTTTTAACAACGGCTTTGAATTGTGTCTGTGAGCCATTATTCATAAGAGATGGGGTGGCAGAGACATCGGTAATCTTTAAGTCCGGCGCTATTACTGTAAAATTGAATGTAAAGATGTTGTTGTTTTCGTCTGACTCTGTCACTTCTTCATCTTCGTCAACAACCACTTTAATAGCATGCACTCCAGGTGTCATAGCCGGATCGGAATAAGTGACGGTTTTGAAATCGCCTCCGGCAAGGGATGAGATGTTCTCTGTTTTAATTAGGGTTGTACCATCATAAATTTTCACTTTAAAGTTACCTGCCGATATGCAGTTCAGGTTGATTACGTCAAAGCGGAAAGAGGTATAACCGGTTTGATAAAAATTCTGAGCACTCAGATCCGGTGTGTTGGAGCTTGGTGTAACGATAACATTTTTATCAATTGTGTATGTAATATAATGTGGACGAATAGTGGCAGTATTCGGTATTTGTTCATACTCTACATACGTGTACACCAACTGGGCGCTGATGTTTACCGGATCGGTACTTTGCGGTATCTGCCAGGGCAATAATAGGGGTACTTCGTCACCTGGGTTTAATGCACCCTGGTTATAAGTATGGGTATCAAATAATACACCATCAATAAATACTTTTAGAGTACCACCCAAAACTTCATCAAAAGGACTCCACATATTATTAAGATCCCTTTCCCTGATTTTAATTGTCATATTCAGGCTGCCGGTTCCGCCTGCAATATTGCTGCATTTCCCGGTTCCGGACGACATAGTGATACCTCCCATTGATGGTTGTGGTACCGGGGGCTGACAGGCATTGGGTGATGGACAGGGCATAGCTATGCTATTGGATACCGGGCTGCTGGTAAAGGTAAAGTCGGTAACTGTTACCGCATAAGCAAAGTTCCCGCTGCCACAGGTAACCCCTGTAATCACAATACTGTAATTGCCATTAGCGTCTGTTGTTGTTTTATAGGTTTGCGAGCCGGTATTAATGGTAACTTCTGCCCCGGCAACAACTGTGTTGGTGCTGGTGCCGTAGTAGTCTGCATGACCACTAATTATTGCCTGCAGTTGCGGACACTCCTGCCTTAAAGCGGTAGTAGTAACAGTAATACCTCCGGGGAGATTAGGCGAACCCACAACTACCGGACGAATGGCATAATTGTTTAGCACATTGCTTTCACCTAAAGTCTGGCTACTGTCTATCCACACTTTTATCGGATAAAATCCTTCATCAGCAAAATTCAATGTATAGTTGATTGTATTGCTGCCATTGGCAGGTACAGATGACAATACGGTACTTCCTAATAATATGGTGTCTCTATAAATCTTAATTGGTATATTGGAAGCCGGTACTGCGGTGCTGTTGCTGATACGGGCTGTCATAGTAAACGTTGATCCAGGTTGAGGATTGGTATTGCTGAAGCTGATATCGTTGGCAAAGATGCGTAAATCAAGTACCTCATTTGTTACTACAGGGCCTGCCTTATAGACAACTCCGGCTGTTGCTGCATTACCATCTTCATCGGTGGCATCAAACTTATATCCTGCAGTGCTTGTATTGCTGTTGAATGTGAATGTATAACTATATACCACACCTGTTACATAGTCTGTACTGCTACCTTCTTTTACCATGGTAAAACTGCCTTCATTCAAATCGTTGAATACCTGGTTGCCGTTCAGATCTATGGATACTTTTGGATATCCTGCCATCGGTGCTTTATTGTTGACCGACTTATATAATATCTTGTAGGTAAATGAACCGGTTGGGCCTGCAGCAGGACTTACACCGGTAGTGCCTCCGAAACCACTGCCCTGCACATATTCCAATACAGGTGGCGCACCTGGCGTATATCCGTTGCCGCTCAATGAGGCGGTAGCAGAATCCACGCCGGGCGTTGATGATAATATTTTTAATTGAGCATTGTATTGACCTGCAGTTGTTGGGGTAAATACAACAGGTATGGTTATTGAACTGCTGACCGGAATACTTGTGCCCGCTGTAAATGTGGGTACAAAAGCGCTGTTGTTCGTTACAACATTACTCAGTATAACAGGCACATTGCTACTGTTGTAAATGGTGAAATTGTAGCCTGCACTGCTGTTTAAAATAACATTACCATAGTTGTAACCTGCCGGGGGCGACAATACCCATGAATACGTTTGTGCAACACCGGTACCGGTAAGTACGGTGGTATATTTACCTGAAGTAGTAGTTATGACGGCAGAATCCAGGTAGGTAGCTACAGCTGGTGCTGTAAAGCTGACTTTGATCGTGTCGGAACTATTACCGGGTATATTAACAGGCAATACTGCATCGGTGGTGAAATTGGCACCTATATTAATAGCCGTTATGGTTTGCGTTGTTGCACTGTAGTTCTTAATAATGATATCTCTGTCCACTGTTATACCGGTGGGTACATTACCAAACCCAAGTGTATCGGGTAATACATCCAGCAGATCGGTAAAGAATGTACCATAGTTGGTGATACTCCATTTACCTTCCTGATTCTTTGTTCTGACATATAAGGTGTGGCTGGCATTGCTCAATCCTGAAACATCAATGTTTACAGAATGGTTATTGATATCTGTTCCCGGAGTGATTGAAATTGGAGATCCAGCGCCTAATCCCGGATCGGTATCAATAAAATATTCTGCTGCAATAATGTTCTGCGCTGTAGCAGGCGCCGCGGGATATGCCGGATCAGAGTCAACCGCAAAATTTTGAACATTAGTTATGCTCCATTGGCCTTCATTACTTTTAGTACGAATATATAAACGATGTACCCCATTACTAAGCCCCGTAGTATTTGCCGTTGCAGATATATTCGCCAGGTCAACACCAGCACTGATAGTGATGGATTGTCCGTTGCCAATACCGGGATCGGTATCAATAAAATATTCTGCCGC
>JAFDXG010000208.1 GCA_018268105.1 Bacteroidota bacterium
ATTTCACTTTGCTGCTGTGATTATCCTGCAAAACCTTTGGAGCTGCACTATCAGACTGCTACCAAATTACGCATAACGTTCGAGTATTTGCGAAGGCAGGGAATTCATTGATTGTCCAGCCCGGTACAAATGCCCATTTGAAAATATGTTGTTGAAGTTATAGATTAAAGCTGAACATTGAACGTCGAGCCCGAACCGCTGCTGATGCTTGCACATAGCTGATGTTAATATGTTCAGCCCTGCTTTTGCAAATATTTTTGTTAGCTGCATAGTCATCGTCTCATTAGTCATTATATGGATCCATTAAACCATTTGGATAGTATGTCCTTTTATTCCAAAACTGTCCAGGGTTTATTCTTCCGTTAATGATATTGCTGTAAACAACTTTCTCTGTCTTTAGAGTATCGTTGTCAATGTATCTAAGTTCAGCTCTGATTTTTGTTTGAAGCTCACCGTTATAATTTGGAATAGTAAATTTCCAAAAAGCATTTGGTTCTAGTTCAATTTTATGATAGCTATTTCCACACCAACTGCTAGGCAAGTATTCAATATCTTTCCATTCTCCTTTGCTATTTTGAGCTTGCAGTTTCATATATAGCCTGCTGTCTTGTGCATTTAACTTAACAGTGTCCCTTGTTGTATTGCTAATAAAAAGTTTAAATCCAAAAAATTGATTGGCGAATGTGTCTATGTTAGTGGTGTCAATTGTTATGGAAAACGAATTACTCGGAAACTTTATGTCCGTAATCATATTAGGTTTGTTCGGAGAGGTTGCCCAACCGCCACTTTCATCAGCTTCTGTATTTTTTGGTGTCGAGTAGGCATAAAAATATCCACGGTTCATGAAGTCAATATTCAAAGGCTTTAATGCTTTAGAAGTATCATCTTGTTGTTTCCAAACGATGTCACCATTTTTATTGATGTAACTCAGTTTGTCATCTATAACAGCTTTTATAAGTCCGTTTACAAACCCATTACGGTCAAATTCTTGCATTATAGGTTTAGAAATAATGTTACCTTTTAAATCAGATATTCCGAACAAAGTTTTGTTATCATCACTTTCATTGCTAAAAAAGAAATAATCATCAATAATTCCAACTCTATCTATCTCATCAAAATCTGACTTTGTTACAAAATTTCCTAAAGTGTCAATAATGCCAAAACCATCACTTGTCTCCACAATAGCATAACCATTTTTGAAAGTTTCCGCTGGAATGTCTTCAAATTCTTTGTTGCCAATTCGTTTGAAGTATGTGTCAATCAAAATATAATCCTTGTTATTTTCTTTAATGAATGCTCTCCCATTGGAAAAGTCTTTCACATATCTGTAGTTGGTATCGTTAAATACTACTTCTCCTTTTAAATTAATGAAACCCTCATAACTTTTTTCAGAGGTAGAAATAATCCCCTTTTTTTCAGGTATCCAATATTTGTATAGGCTCACTTTAGCATACCCATTGTGAAAGTCTCCATCAACATAGCTACTGTTTTTATAAGGTCTTTTAAAAAGAAGGTTTCCTTTAGTATCAATAACACCATCAGTGCTACCATCTTTATTTCGTTTGTCATTAATTTCAACACATGCATAACCTTCAAAAAAAGGTTTTATTGCTTCATATTTTCCAAATGGTACAATAAATTTTCCTGTGCTATCAATAACTCCAACTCTTTTTTTCTTTTGCTTCTGTGTTGGTTTGATATATTCATACACTATTGACACACCATTTTTAAAGTCACTTATTGAGCTGAATACTGTGTCAATGAGTAGTTGTTTTGTGTAAATGTCGATTAAGCCTTCCTTTTTGGAGTGGGTGGTAATTATCCCTTTTTTTGTATCAATGAAATATAGTCCTGAATAAACTTTTGGCAATACTATATTTCCTGTCTTATCAATAAAAAAAGTTTCTCCGTCTTTATAAACAACTGTCAAGCCATGAACAAAGTTTGTTGCAAAATCATAGTCGGGCTTAATGACAAATGTGCCACTTTCGTTGATAAATCCATACATACCATTAAGTCGAACCGCAGCCAAACCTTCTGAAAAATCATTTCCACTTAAGAAAATTGGATTTATAACAACCTTTCCTTTTTCATTAATGTAGCCAACCTTGTCGTTTTGAGTGATTTTGAAAAGATGCTGTGTCTGTCCATAAGACAAAAGGGAGAGTGATATAAAGAGTATCGTTAGAGTAGCTTTCACCATTGCAGTTTTTTGTACAGATGCTTTAAGTTGTCAAATTGCATAAGTTGCTTGTGTAATTAGGGTGCTGTTTTTGACTTGCAGCTAACGGTACGGCTTGGCGATGTGGCGGAAGTCCGTGTTTCGTCTGACCGTAACCGATGCTAAATATATAACTAAAAGTTCATTGTTTATTCTATTGCCCGGCGTTATTCGTCAAGCCGGGGCTGAAGCCCAATAGCGTACAAAAAAGCCGGGTATATATTCGTCAGCCCGCCATATTGCCAAACCGCTTGTTGCATGCCGCCGGAGCAATTTATTTTGATGTCATTAGTCACAACGTTTTCCTGA
>JAFDXG010000020.1 GCA_018268105.1 Bacteroidota bacterium
ACTGCCGTGCAGGAGATAAGGCTATCACTTAAATTAGATACACCAGTTATCGCCATGACAGCTCATGCCATGCCGGGAGAAAGAGAAAAATGCCTGAGCTACGGAATGAATGAATATATATCAAAACCAATAAAAGAGGAACAATTATTAAACCTGATTACAAAGTTTTCAGGTAGCCGTATTGCAACAACAGCAGAACTTCAAAATTCCACCGGGATAAACAACAATAACTTTCACTATATTAACCTGGAGTATATGAAAGAAATCAGCCAGGGAGATAGTGAGTATGAAAAGACAGTGACCTCTCAGTTCCTGGAAATGGTGACGGAACACCTGAGAGATATAGAAAAATACTGGCAGCAAAGAAATACATCTGCATTAAGGCAAACGGCTCACAACATGAAGACATCAGTATCTATCATGGGGCTGACAGAGCAACTGCTACCCTATCTTGATGCACTGGAACATGAATCGCTGACAGGAACTTCTTTTCAACAGTATTTTCATTCGCTGAATGAAATTTGTACTAAGGCTTCTGAAGAAGCCAAAACATTTTATCAGTCGCTTTAAACGATATTATTAAACCCAAAAGATAATTGGAAATATATTCCTGTAATATTATTGATGCAGGATACAATTTCAGTTATCTTCCTCTTCCTTATTAAGATCATCTAACAATCCCCTTCCTTCATCACCTGATGAGGCCACAGTTATATCCATCATTTCTCGGATGCGGGGTGGGCGTATATGCTCCTGCCCGGGAATGTCCTTCACTTCAGGCATTTCAAGATTGATCTCTTTTTGTATGCCCTGCTTCGGTTTTATTTTGTTGTTCATAAACAATAATTAAAATCACTAAACAACTCAGGGATTTGACTCTTTTAAGTTACGAACTTTAATTGTTAAAATATAGTAATGAAGAAAACAAATTGTGGATAAACCGAAATTACCGGCGTTTATGTTTAACTGAATCCCTTCCCGATTTCAAATTATTTTTTAGCAGCAGCAATTGCGGAAAATCCAGTATCCCCTTTGATAACAGTTTCCTTAGTTCAGTCAAATTATGATAATACGATCCCAGCACTATATCTACATCACCATCTCCGTCAAAATCACCGGTTTCCATAGTGAGCCATTTACCATCGGCAGCCTCCGGAGTAATTGATGCATTGAATTTTAAATTACCCTCATTTGAAAGATATAAAAATCCATGCTCTGGATGATCAAGATCTGCATAAAAAGAAATGGCTGCGATATCCAGGTCGCCATCTTTATCAAAATCCCCTGCCATTGCTTTGCTGGCGCCATACATAGGATAGAACCAGGCTTCACTGAAATTATTATGCCCATCATTTAAATAGATGCGGATACCATGATAGTTTTTAGGAATAGGAGAATAATCCCAGTTATCGCCGTTTGTCAGTAAAATATCCGGGAAACCATCCTTGTTAAAATCAGCAAGTTCAAAATAACTTACCCCAAATACCGGTGGAAATTCAAGAATTTTCTTTTCACTAAACTGACCGTTGCCTTCATTATAAAAAATACTAAGCTGTTCCCTCGCCTGTGCCATCAGCGCCATGATATCCGGCTTCCCATCCCGGTTAAAATCTAAGACTACAACTTTACGGGCGCCGGGCATTGGACTAAGTACATGTTCTTTATCGGTTTGAAAATTATCATACCATGCAAGCTGCCCTTCATTATTGCCAAATGCACAAACAATCAGATCTTCTTTTTTATCCATATTCAAATCAGCAGCAGCAAACTGCACCGGACGCTGTAATGACTGAATATAAATATCAGTTGATGCAGGTGTATCAGCAGAATCCAGAGAATACATTTTACCTTTCTTCTGATCTGATGGACTGAATTCCCCTATTGTAAGCAACCTGGGAAAAGCATTCGGTGGAAAATCAATATCAACAGGCGGACTTTCTGCAAACCAGGTATAATGTGTATTAAAATTACTATCGAGAACATATAATACCTTTTGCGCATCCCCCACATACAATTGGCGAGCCATAGGATTAAACTTAAGTAAAGTGGTTTGGGGGAGTGGTTTTTCCCCTGGTGATATGCGGCTCACATCAAACAGGCTAAGATGCCCGGCAACCGGAGGTTCTTCTTTTTGTGGGAGTGGTTTTTCGGGTGCTTCAGCAGCATAATAGGCAACAATTTTTGCCCATTCTTCATTGGATATTGCCAGTGTTTCGGGATATACGCCCAGTGAATGTACAATAGCCGCTTCTTCAGGAAGCATATCTTTAAAGGGATTGGCGGCAGAATCTCTTATACCCAGTCTCCATCCCATATTAGGAAGCACACTGCCTAACCATGTTTTCTTATCAAGCAATGAAGGATCGGGAAAAAGGTGACAGGTTTGGCAGTACAGGTGTGCAAGTTGGTTTCCGGAAATAATTGTGTCTGTCCGTATATTCACCGCATTAGCATCCTCATTAATTATTTGAGGATGGAAAGAAAAAATTAATACAACAGCAGCAATGCCAATACCCAAAACTACCCTAACTAATAACATGAATTAAACTTAAGTACAGCATAAAATAAAGGAAAAAATTGCAGAGTGCTTACAGGGTATTGCTTTCAATATTGCAGAGGAGTTAAATAATACCCATCTGTGCCGCCATCCTTACCAGCGAAGCTGTGTTTTTAGCATCAAATTTATTCAACAGGCTTTTACGATGAGTTTCCACTGTAGTATGACTGATAAATAACTGTTGTGCAATTTCATTGTTAGTTAATCCTTCTGCAACCAATCCCAGCACTTCTTTTTCGCGGGATGTAATTAAGGGAATAGTTGTATTATCAGGTTTATGCAGTGTAGCTGCAGCTTCATTGCTCAAAAAAGTTCTTCCTTTCTTCACTTCATTAATCGCTTCTAATAATTCATCCAAGCTGGCATTTTTTAGTATATAACCACTTGCTCCATTGTCCATCATTTTTTGTATAAAACTTTGCTGGTTAAATGTACTGAGACCCAGAATAAAAATTCCCGGGTATTTATTGTGTACTTCTTTACAAAGATCTATTCCGCTTTTATCAGGAAGATTAATATCCATTAATATAATATCCGGATGCTGTTGCTGCAAAAAAGCCAAACAGGATGCTGCGTTCATGGCATGACCCATCCAATCTATACCAGGTGCGTTTTGCAGTAAAGAACGGATACCTTCCACCACCATGTAGTGGTCATCCACAATGAATATTTTTGTCATACTTATACTTTCAGTTCAATTAAAACAGAAGTCCCCTTCCCTGCGGCTGATTTAACATCAATTTCTCCTTTTAAAAATTCTACACGACTCTTTATATTGTTCCAGCCCATTCCTTTCGATCCCTGCAAAATGGCAGGATCAAATCCACGTCCGTCATCTTCTATAGTAAGCGTTATCACTCCGTTTGCCTGCTCTGCCTGAACTATTGCAGAACGCGCAGCCGCATGTTTTATCGTATTATTTACCAGTTCCTGAACAATTCGGTAGATAGATATAGCAACGGATTGATCTATTGCTACCTGATCAAGATTATTGGAATGATAGCTGAGCTGCAAAGCACCGCTATGATTGATATCATTACAAAAATCTCTTAATGCCGTATCTAAACCAAATTTCACCAATGCTTCCGGCATCATATTGTGCGCTACCCTGCGCATTTCTTTAATGGAACTGTCCAGCATATCCATGCTGCGTTCAAATGCCTGATGGTTCTCAGGCGTCATTATAAGGTTACCTTTCATAGTTTGAAATGAGTATTTAATGCCTGACAACATTCCTCCCAACCCATCGTGAAGGTCTTTTGCCAGGCGGGTTCGCTCTTGTTCCTCACCTTTAAGTACCGCTTCAACGGCTGCCAGTTGTTTTTCGGTTTCAAGTTCATCAATCCTAACCTGCTGAAGTTTTTGTTTTTGCCGGTAATTTCGGTAAGAGATTAATGAAATAACAATCAGAGCCATGGTACTGCCGGCAAAAATATAGTTATAGGTACTTTTCTGTTTCAGGTATAGCTGCTGGATTTTCTTTTCATCCAGCAACATTTTTATTTCATTATTCTTTCCTTCAACCCTAAACCTTGTTTCCATCATGGCAATTTTTTCTTTACCATCCTCTGAATTAAGTGTATCTGAAATCTTCTTAAATTTTTTGTGATATTCATACGCCTTCTTAAAATCATGATGGTTAGCAAACCATTCTGAGTACAAATCTGCTACTGTCTCTCTATAAGTAATCAGTTTGTTTGAATCGGCTAAAGCACTCAACTTATTTAGGGTAAGCATAAAATCTTTATGGTTCAAATCCAGTTGAAACCCCGCTAAAGATTCAAGCGCAGAGCTTTGCTGTAATACGTCTTCCATCTTTCGGGCATACTCATACGACTTATTGTAATATTCAAGCGCTTTCAGGGTATCCTTTTTATAATACGCTTCCACATCACCTTTATTAAAATAATAAATACAGAAACTTTTATCATTTTCCAACTTACTCACTACCGGCCAAACACCTATTAACAATGAATCAGCTACAGGATAATTATTCTTATCCATGAAGATTAAAGCCCTATTCATTACAAGTGATGCAAACAAACGATTGTCGTCAAACTGACGGGCGGCTTCAATGGCTTTTGCTGAATATTCAAGCGCTTTGTCCGGCATATCCATAGAGAGATAACAGTTGGCTATTCCGTTATATGCATTCGCAATAGACTTATGTTTCACAATCTTGAAGATTTTTTCAGCAGCAAGGTAGTCTTCTACTGCTTTAGGATAATCCCCAATGAAGTAATACAGGTTCCCCCTGTTGGTATGCACATGTGCCAGGTTTCTTCTCAGGTTTGCCGCAGTATCGTTTTTTATAACCTGTTCGGCTGAGTCCCCATAGTTGAGAGCCTTTTCGTATTTCCCTGCACCTTTATTATAGGACAAACCTAAAATATAGGCTGTACTCAAACCCCATTTGAAATTAATTTTTTTGCTCAGGCTAATCATTTCCCTGATATAGGGTTCAAAGTCTGAAGTATTATTGTTCAGCATGGCTTCCATATAGCTGTACAATGCTTCAATACGCAGACTGTCGGTTGGCGCCTTATTGATATTCGCCCTCAAACTATCAACCCTCGCCTTTTGTGAAAATACAGGTGCTGAAAAGATCACAAATCCAAGAAGTATTGAGGTATATCTTAATAACATTGCCACTATTTGAAAAATCTTTCTCAAAAAATTTGGGAAAACCCTTTAGAAGTTCACCATTTACTATACCAATTTACAAACTAACCTAATTCATAAAGAATTCTATATCCTCTTTTTCCATGATTTTCAGCGAACGTTGTTGCACAAATGAAAGATATATGCACTAAAAGGAGTATGCCACTAATGCACAAATAGATAATCAATTGAAAAACATTCGTGCATTCGTGGCATCCCCTGTTCTACCCATTTCGTTGCAAAA
The DNA here is from genome assembly GCA_018268105.1 of Bacteroidota bacterium. Taxonomy (GTDB): domain Bacteria; phylum Bacteroidota; class Bacteroidia; order Chitinophagales; family Chitinophagaceae; genus Agriterribacter. The sequence continues at coordinate 5,463 of JAFDXG010000020.1, forward strand.
TCATTTCCAACATGGAAAATATTTCGTTCATTTTTTCAAAAATCCTGTTTTTAGGGGATATGATGTACAGTTTAACCTTAGCATATTTGACCTCAAAAAAACAAGGATATGAAAAAAATAATGTACTCATTGGTTATACTTGTATTCTCTGCATTAAATGTCAATGCCAAAATATGGCGCGTAAACAACAATGCCGGAGTTGTAGCCGACTTTAATACGGTAGCAGCAGCAGTAACCGCCGCTACAGCAGGAGATACCATTTATATTGAAGGCAGCGCTACCGCTTATGGGGGTTCCGGACTCAACAAGAAACTCACGTTTATCGGAACCGGCTATTTCTTAAGTGGCACCAACAGCAATACCGGCCTGCAGGCTAACCCTTACACTTCTGTGATTGGCAATATCGGTCTTGATTCATCTGCTTCCGGCTCGGTGTTCCTGGGATTAGACGGCCTGGGCATCAATAATATAAATGATGCGGGTTTAGGAGCAGACAATATCACTATCAGCAGGTGTGTATTAAACTATATAAGCATTTACTGGACTCCCAGGGCGGGAACTTTAGCCGATAGCTGGAACATCAATAAATGTTATATCGGAAATATTTATGGAAATATTGGTATGGCCCGGAACTGGAATGTGAGCAATAATATTTTTGTCGGAGGATTAGATATGTCAAATACGAACAATTCCGGTAATGTGGTTCGGAATAATGTTTTTAGATCGGGAGTTAGTCTTTACAATGCTTATTTTGCCAATAACATTATATATACTACAATAAACTTTATCAACGTAGTAGTAAAAAATAACCTTGCTATAGGCAACCCTTCTGGTTTTGCCACTTATGTTGGCACCAATAATAATACAAATGGTTACACTGATGTGCAAATGTTCCAGGGTTTAAGCGGCAACAGTACTGACGGACAGTGGCGGCTCGCTGCAAGCTCACCGGCCATTGGTGCAGGCTTAACCATTGGCGCTGTGGTAAACCCCGATGCAGGTGCTTATGGCGGACCTGATCCCTACAAACTCTCAGGTATCCCTAATATACCAACTATATACAGCCTTACCGTTCCGGCATCTATCCCTTCAGGAACCAACAGTATGAATATAACCCTCAGCACCAGAAATAATAATTAGTGGTAGTGGCAGGTGGGAAGTAAAATTGCTTACCACTTCAACCTTATTGCTTACTACTTAAAATATACAGATGAAAAAGTATTTACTCTTTCTTGTGCTCATCGTGTGCGCTACAAGGTTACTTGCACAGGATCCTGCATATCCCTCTGCACCGCCTGCAGCGCAAAATATTGTTGCTGCGGAATATTTTATTGATACCGACCCCGGTATCGGTCTTGCCACAGCGCTCAGCATCACTCCTGGTGTGAATATTACTATCAATCCCAGTAATATTAATACTACCGGGCTGGTGAATGGGGTACACCGCATCGGCATTCGCACACGAAATGCAGAAGGCAGATGGAGTATTACTGAACTGAAGTCATTTGTAGTAGACTTTGATCCGGCTTATACTGCCGTACCTGCTGCACCACAAAATATGGTAGCAGCAGAGTATTTTATTGATACCGACCCGGGTGCAGGCAACGGACAACCATTATCCATAAGTGCCGCAGTAAATATTGTTGACGCAACGGCTGCCATTTCTACAACTGGTTTAACCAATGGTGTACACCGGTTATATGTTCGTACAAAAAGTAATGAAGGTCGCTGGAGTATCACTAATATTGGGAATTTCGTAGTGGATACTGATCCGCCTTATCCGGTAGCACCTGTAGCGCCTCAGAATATTATTGCAGCAGAATATTTTGTTGATACCGATCCGGGTATTGGTAATGGACAAGCCATCACTATCAGTGCGGGTGTTGACCTGGCGAATGTATCTGCAACGGTAAATACAACGGGACTAAGCAATGGGGTACATCGTGTATATATTCGTACTAAAAGTAATGAAGGCCAATGGAGCATATCTAATGTTCAAAATTTTGCGGTTGACTCTGATCCGGCATATCCCACTGCGCCTGCCACTGTGCAAAATATCATAGCGGCAGAATATTTTATTGATACCGATCCCGGTATTGGCAACGGACAATCCATCACTATCAGTGCTGGTGTTGACCTGGCGAATATATCTGCAACGGCAAATACTACGGGGCTTAGTCATGGGGTACATCGTTTATATATTCGTACTAAAAGTAATGAAGGCCAATGGAGCATAACTAATGTTCAAAATTTTGCGGTTGACTCTGATCCGGCATATCCCGCGGCGCCTGCCACTGCTCAAAATATTATTGCAGGTGAATACTTTATTGATACTGATCCGGGATTAGGCGCTGGCACTCCAATTACCATCACACCCGGAGCAGATATCAGCAATATTGCAATAAACGTTGATGTTTCAGGACTCAGCAGCGCCAGTCACACCCTGTATGTCAGAACAAAGAATCAGGAAGGTAAATGGAGTATCACCAACTATGGTACATTCTTTACCGATCTGCTGGATGTATTACCCGATACACTTGGGTTTGGTAATGTAC
>JAFDXG010000021.1 GCA_018268105.1 Bacteroidota bacterium
AAGAGGTTCTAAAAGCTGAAAGATTGCAACTTTCCCGCAATCGGCCAGATGAACGGTTGTTAAACAACCGGATCTGGCTGCCCATCACTCGGAACTCGTGGGCAGGGCGTCTGAAAGGTGAAAATGAGTTTGAAAACGTGAAAATGATCAGTGATGAAAGAACAAAATTCAAACAGGACACGCATTATCGGGCTGCGTCTGACACCCGATGAGTATGCTAAAATTGAAAAGAAGTGGAAGGCTTCTACCTGTCGAAAGCTAAGCGATTATGTACGTCGAAGCCTGTTCGATAAACCCGTTGTAACAACCTACCGTAACAGCTCACAGGATGACTTAATGGCAGAGCTTACCCGGCTTCGCAGCGAGCTAAATGCAGTAGGAAACAACTTCAATCAAGCTGTTAAAAAGCTCCATACACTCAGCCAGATCGCTGAATTTAAAAGCTGGTTGATAGCGTATGAAGTGGAGAAAAATATCCTTAGCAGTAAGGTAGATGAGGTCAGGATAAACGTAAAAAAAATACTGGAAATATGGTTGCAGTGATAAAGCCTGGCCACTCTATGCACCGTATTTTCAACTACAATGAGAACAAAGTTAAAGAAGGTGTAGCAGAGTGCATCGGAGCAGAAAATTTTCCGCTGAATGCTGATGAAATGAGCCTGAAGATTAAGTTAGGCTATCTGCTGAAAAGGACAGAACTGAGAGGGAATGTTAAACGAAACAGCGTACATATTTCCCTCAATTTTGACCCTTCGGAAACACATTTGAGCAAGGAAAAGTTGATGGGAATTGCCAACGTTTATATGCAGAAATTAGGCTTTGGTGAGCAGCCCTATCTTGTTTATCAGCACCATGACGCAGGTCACCCGCATATTCATATAGTTACTACTAATATCCAGTCTAACGGCAATCGCATTGACCTGCATCACCTCGGCATTCGCAAGTCAGAGCCTGCAAGAAAAGAGATTGAAAAAATGTTTGGTCTTGTAGTCGCCGATGCCCATGCAAGAAGGCAGGCATTCAGGTTAAAACCTATTGATGCAAAGAAGGTACAATACGGGCGTACAGAAACAAAAAGAGCCATCACCAATGTACTCGATTCGGTACTGTTTAAATATCACTACACCAGTCTGCCGGAGCTGAATGCAGTATTGAAACAGTACAATGTACTGGCGGATCGAGGCAGTGAACATTCAAGAATTTTTCAGGGTGGCGGATTGGTTTACCGCATACTGGATGAGGATGGAAAGCCTGTAGGCGTACCCATTAAGGCCAGCGACTTTTATAATAAGCCTACTCTGAAATTTCTGGAAGAAAAATTTAACCCGAATGATGCCAAACGACAACCATTTAAAAGCCGCGTAAAAAATGAAATAGACAGGTTGTTTATTGGTAAAACGCCAACATTGGACGAACTGGTAAATCAACTCGAAAGAAAGGGCATACACGTTGCCTTGCGTCAAAATGATGCCGGGTTGATATATGGCATAACCTACGTGGATCATCAGACCAAAAGTATCTTCAACGGAAGTGCATTGGGTAAGCAATACAGTGCCAAAGCCATACAGGAACGATGCGGCTTGAAAGAAGTGATGAAGTCAGAGTTATTACCACAGACAGCTCAAAAAGCAGGCAAAGCTACACAGCCTGCGCAAGTGACCGACCGCGACGTTAAAACGCTTCCCCAGGATCATACGCCAGATCCAATTAGCATCCCTGTTGGCAATGCACTGGATGCCTTGATACAACCCGACCAAGTAGCTGATTATATACCCGGTCAGCTAAAGAAAAAAGGCAAGAAAAGAAAAAGAAACAAGAACGTTTCCAATAACCAATAAAACATAAAACAATGGCTGTACAGACAGGTGAGAACGAACAGGCGCTGAGGAAAATTCTGGACATGACCAGGTTGATCAGTATCGTTATTTTAGTGATACACTTCTATTATTATTGCTATGCTGCCTTTCAGGAATGGGAGTTGAGCAGCACTTTCAGCGACCGCATTTTAGGTAATATTTACCGAACAGGTATCTTCAGCAACTTTGTTAAAAGCAAGCTGATTGCTTTAGGCTTTCTGGCGATTTCGTTGCTCGGAGCCAAAGGCCGAAAGGATGAGAAACTGAATTATAAAACAGCTTTCGCCTACCTCATAACGGGGCTGTTGCTCTATTTTGCCAGCTACCTTTCCTTGATGCTTCAGTTGCCTGCACAGGAGAAGACAATTGTTTATATAAGCATTACCGCAATAGGTTTTTTACTGATACTTTCTGGAGGCACATTGCTTTCCCGGATCATTAAAAGCAAGTTCAATAACAAGGATATTTTTAACAAGGAAAACGAGACGTTCCCGCAGGAAGAACGCTTACTGGAAAATGAATTTTCCATCAACCTGCCGGCACGCTACCGCCTTAAAAACAAGGTTCGCAATAGCTGGATAAATATCATTAATCCTTTCAGGGCGATAATGGTATTAGGTACTCCCGGAGCAGGTAAATCCTATTTCGTAATCAGGCACGTCATTACCCAACATATCCGTAAGGGGTTTACCATGTTTGTGTACGACTTTAAGTTCGACGATCTTTCAAGGATTGCCTACAATTCCTGGTTGAAAAACAAGCATAGGTACGCCAAGCCTCCGCGATTTTTTGTGATCAATTTTGACGACTTAACAAGAAGCCATCGGTGCAATCCTTTGGAGCCATCAGCCATGACCGATATTACTGATGCTGCGGAATCAGCCCGCACCATTTTAATGGGACTAAATAGAGAGTGGATAAAGCGTCAGGGCGATTTTTTCGTGGAATCGCCAATTAACTTCCTAACGGCTGTGATATGGTATCTGAAGAAATATAAGGACGGAGAATTTTGCACGTTGCCACACGTCATAGAACTGATGCAGGCAGATTATGACAGCCTTTTTACGCTGTTCAGGACAGAAGCGGCTAAAGAATGCGAGGTATTGATCAATCCGTTTTTAAATGCCTACTTAAATGATGTGATGGAACAACTGGAAGGCCAGATAGCATCTGCTAAAGTGGCTATGGCAAGGCTTTCATCACCACAGTTGTATTATGTTTTATCCGGCAATGACTTCAATCTCGATGTAAATAATCCTGACGACCCAAAAGTCGTTTGCATGGGCAATAATCCGCAAAAGATACAGATCTATGGAGCGGTGCTTTCTCTTTATGTAACCCGTCTTGTAAAACAGGTAAACAAAAAAGGAAAATTGAAAAGCAGTTTGGTTTTTGACGAGTTTCCAACGATTTATTTGAACAACATGGACAGCCTTATAGCCACTGCAAGGAGCAATAAGGTTTCTACCTGCTTAGGCATCCAGGATTTCAGCCAGCTTCGCAAGGATTATGGCCGGGAGCAGGCAGATGTAATTATGAATATTACCGGCAATATCGTAGCGGGGCAGGTTACAGGCGATACCGCAAAACAGCTCTCCGAACGCTTCGGGAAAATCATGCAGGACAGGGAAAGTTATTCCATCAACAGCGGGGATACTTCTATCAGTCGCTCAAAGCAACTGGAGGCCGCTATACCTCCATCAAAAATATCGGCGTTAAGTTCTGGCGAGTTCGTGGGCATGGTAGCTGACGACCCTGATAATAAAATAGACCTGAAAGCCTTCCATTGTGAAATTATCAATGACCACGATGCACTAAAAAGAGAGGAGGAAAGCTATAAGGAGATAGAGATGATCCGCAAGCTGGATAATGGCATGGTACAGCGCAATTATTTACAGATAAAGCAGGATATAAAAGATATTATTCAATCGGAAATGGAACGATTATTAAATAACCCAAGCCTGAGTCATTTGGTGGTCAATAAAGAATAAAAAGGTTGAAACACAATTTCCGTCTTTACCAATTTTGCATTCAATTCAATGTTATAGGCTATCAGCAGCAGGAAGTCCCCAATTGTTTAGGAGGGCATTTAATGGTTCCATAACTGCAATAAACGCAACAGTCACCTTGTTTGGGTTTTAGTCTTGTTTTGCAGTTTTCACATTCATAAAAAAACTGGCAAGCATCAGTTGGCATTGTTTCTTCTTTTTGGTGCCCGCAGTTGGGGCAGGTGATTACTGATTGAAGTATTATTGTTGTGCCCATTTTATTTGTTGTCAATGATGGTTGATGAAGTTACTTTATAGCCGATGCTGTTTATACTGTTTGCAATAGTGTCAGCAGATGTTTTACTATTGTCAAACTTTACGATTGCATTTCCATTTTTGTAAGATGTATTAGCTTCAATAACTCCGTTTACTTTGGAAAGTTCTCCGTTTATGTGAGCTGTACAACCTTCACAGTCCATTCCGCTAATGTTGAGTTGAACCGTTGCAATATTGGCTTTATCAACTATGATTACTTTTGTTTCTTGTGGCTTGGAATAAAATATTTTAGCATAGTAAGGAAACGCAATTAGAAGTCCCGCTATAATTGTGACGATGGCTAAAAATGATTTTGATTGCCAAAATGATTTTTTGTTATCTGCTTCGCAATCGCAATCAACCTGTTTTTGTGGTTTCAATTTTTTATACCAGGCAAATGCGAAAATTGCAATTGTTAAACAAATTAAGTAAGGTCTGTATGGATCCATCCACGAAAAAGATGAGGCAAGTCCGCTTGCACCACCCAAGAAAGCCAAAACAGGAGTAATGCAGCAAAGCGAAGCTGCAACTGCCGTCAACAGTCCTGCAATCCAGCTTTTATTTTTTTTTGTTGTCATTGTCATACTGTCGCCAAATTTTGGTGATTGATAATTTTAAAAAACGGTCTTAAAATTTTCAAATGTTCACTGCGTAATGAATAGAAAATAGTTTGTCCTTCCTTTCTGGCTTCAATAATATTCCTATCTTTTAGTTTGCGTAAGTGTTGAGAAACAGCCGGGATGCTCATTCGTAAAATATCGCTAAGGTCGCAGGGGCAGAGTTCATTTTCTTCTTCAAGCAAAAATAGGATTTTCAATCGTGCTTCGTTGCCTGCCAAAGCAAGAACCTGTCCCAACTGTAAAAAGGCTTTTGAATTAGCCTTTAATTTTTCACGGCAACTTTTAATTTGTCCGATGTCTGCTTGCAACCTGATGCAGGTATCACCCATTGTCAAACTTTTTGTTTTAGCAAATGTAAGAATTATTTACTTATTTAAGCAAATACTTAAATATAATATAGATACTCCATAAGACATACTCACAAAACACCCATTAAAATTCATTTTTCTTTAAAAGTGCATGTCCCTTTGGGTCGGGTCATTCCAGGGTACGCTTCGCTTCCGTCCCTCTTTCATCGTGACCGGCTCGTTCCTCACCGCCTTACATAGCCGCCAGCTATTTCGCATAAGCCAGTCAAAATGAAGATTGATACCGATTTTATTACTTCCATTTTTGTACAATTTACGTTACTCAATCAAGATCGAACAAGGGACAGTTTTCTGTAGCTTGAGGCTTGCAGTACGCAGCATTGCAGCTTTCGATACTGCTTTTTAATAATGATTTCAATGCTTTCAGTTCCTGTATCTTTTCATCTACAATGGCAATTTTATCACTGGCTGTTTTGCTGATAACCTCGCAGGATGCAAGGTTGTTATCCAGCAAGGCTATTATCTCTGCTGCTTCGTTTAAGGTAAAGCCGTAGGACTTTATTTTTTTGAACAACAGCAGGCGGCGTAGCACTTCTTCAGAATATTCTTTGTAGTTGTTTACCCGCCTTTCCCTTCGTCCTAAAGAGATTAAGCCCTGCTTTTCGTAAAAGCGGATGGTATCTCTTGTAAAACCGCTACGTTTTGAAAGCTCACCTATTAGCATAATAAAAAAATATTTGACTACAAAGGTACACCGTGGACTATACTCCACGGTTTAGTTTTGCTTATAAAATAAATTTTACTAAGATGATTATTAGAAACTTACTACTGGCTGGCGTTCTGCTGTGCTGTAGCTGCAATGGTATCTGTCAAACTAAAAAGGCTCATGCTTCCTGTACGGATGCTTGCTGCAAGGACGGTAAAAAGGACAAAAAAACAGTTGAAAACAATGTAATAACGATTGCCATGAATGACAGTGCCAAGAAGAAGCCGATTACCTGCAAGCTGACCACACCTGAATTACAGGAAAGAAAAACAGAGGTGCTGGCATCGCTTAAAGCTAAGGTGATGAAACGGGAAGAATTGCCCAAAGGTTATTCCTATCTGTTTGCTTCAACGGATAAGAATATTGATGAGGTAACTGCCTTTATTAAGACAGAACGTACCTGCTGCGATTTCTTCAGCTTTAAGATTGCGATAGAAGACAAAGACCTTTGGTTGACGATAACCGGCGAAGACGGAACAAAGGGTTTTATTACTGGTGAAATGGGGCTTTAGCCCCATTGCTGTACTATGTCGTTATTGAGTTATTGCCCGGTATGCCGCGGCATCCAGCAACTTAGCTGTTTCGCTTGTGTCGGTCAATTCTATTTGTATCATCCAACCTTCGCCAAAGGGGTCACTGTTTACCAATGCTGGCTCCTGCCGTAAACCTGAATTGATAGCGGTTACTTTTCCGCTAACAGGCATAAACAAATCGCTTACGGTTTTGACGGCTTCTACTGTGCCGAAAACTTCATCCTGCTTGTAGCTATTACCGATATTGGGCTGGTCAACGTACACAATTTCGCCTAACTCACTTTGTGCAAATTCGGTAATGCCTATTGTACCTGTATTGCCTTCTATGCGTAACCATGTATGCTCTTTGTGGTATTTCAGTTGTTCCGGAAAGTTCATATTGATTGTTTTTTTGTTTGGTTAATAGCCTTTCCTTAGCATATCTGCATACTCATCAGGCAATGGGCTTGCTTCTACTGCTCTGGCTGCTTTTTCTACATCGTAATCGAAACGGATAAATTCTACCTGTATGCTGTCTTTATCCAATATGCTGCTGTTATCGTTGATGTGCAGCATTACATAACCGCCTTGTGGGTTGCCGTCTTTCGGCTTGCCTACAGAACCTATGTTGATGGCGTGGCGGTGTCTTGTTTTATTTTCTGCTGTTTCCTGCAATGTGCGGTGATAGGGCTTGTGTGTATGACCAAAGCACATGATGTCTGCATCGGCATCGTGCATGATGCGTAACAGGCTTTTTTCTTCCCTGTCTTCAAACAGGTATTCGTTTATTTTTCTTGGGCTGCCGTGTACCAAAAGCAGGTTCAGCTTGTCTTCGTTTAGCTGGTATTCTACTTTAATGTGTGCCGGTAGTGTACGCAGGTAGGCTCTTTCTTCTGGTTTCATTATTTCGTTGGTGTAGGAAATGGAAATGTTGCCGTTTGATTTTTCGTGGTCGGTTTTGTAAGCACATCCACATTCGTTGCTCATTCGCCCTATGCCAAAATCGTAGTTGCCTGCAATGGTGGGTATACCCCGTTTTTTTATTTCGTTCACTACTTCATTTGCCCAAACGTTGTAGCCTACCAAATCGCCTAAACAATAGACAGCATCGGGCTTGCGGCTGTCAAGGTCTTTAAAAAACGCTTCCAGTGCAGGAAGGTTTGCGTGAATGTCGCTGAATAATGCAATCTTCATTTGTTATTGTGTTACTGTTTTTAGATAATATTTTTTGCGAAGCCAAAAGGCTACGTTCACCAGTCCTATTAATGCCGGTACTTCTACCAACGGACCTATAACGCCTGCAAATGCCTGTCCGCTGTTGATGCCGAAAACACCTATGGCTACTGCTATTGCCAGTTCAAAATTGTTACCTGCTGCGGTGAATGCGATGGATGCATTTTTAGAATAGTCTGCCCCTAATGCTTTACCAATAAAGAAGCTGGTTAAAAACATGATGACGAAGTAAACGGCTAATGGTATGGCTATGCGTACAACGTCTAAGGGTATCTGTACAATCAGGTTGCCTTTAAGGCTGAACATGAGTACAATGGTAAAGAGTAATGCAATGAGTGTAATGGGTGATATGACGGGAATAAATTTTTTGCTGTACCATTCTTCTCCTTTTAGCTTTACCAGTATAAAACGGCTTAGTACGCCTGCGGCAAAGGGAATACCTAAATAGATGGCTACGCTTTCGGCTATCTGTGCAATGGTAATATTTACATCAAAGCCTTTCAGCCCGAACAATGGCGGCAATACGGTAATAAACAGGTAAGCATATACGCTGTACAATAACACCTGGAATATACTGTTGAGTGCTACCAAACCTGCGGCATACTCCCTGTTGCCTTCTGCCAGTTCGTTCCATACGATTACCATTGCAATACAGCGGGCAATGCCTATCAATATCAAGCCTATCATGTATTCGGGATAGTCGTGCAGAAATACTACTGCCAGTATGAACATGAGAATGGGACCAATTACCCAATTGAGCAATAAGGATGCCCCTAATACTTTTGTGTTCTTGAATACCTCGCCGATTTTCTCATAACGTACTTTGGCTAAAGGTGGGTACATCATCAATATTAAGCCTATTGCTAAAGGGATATTGGTTGTGCCGCTGGAATAGGAATTGATGAAGCCGGGGGCGGCAGGTATGAAATACCCTATTGCCACACCCAACGCCATTGCAGCAAATATCCATACGGTAAGATACCGGTCAAGGAAACTTAGTTTTTTTCTTTCGTGTGCCGGGGCACAATTGTTTGCTGACATGCTTTTGCTTTATGGATTTATTAATTGCAGCATTCAGGACCGCAACAGGCTTTCTTTGCTTCGGCTGGTTTTTCTGCATAAACGGTTACGCTGAATATGCCTGTGTTGCCTGCTTTGAATTGTTGTAGTTCTTCTGCATTGAGGTAGTTGCTTAAAATATCGTCTGGTATTACTATCGCTTTTTCTTTTTGCAGGGTAATCTTGGTAAAGCCGTTTGTTTGTATCAGTTCAAGGTAAACGTCTTTCTGTATGGCTCCAGCTACGCAGCCTGCATACATTTCTGCGGCTTCCTGTAGAGCTTTGGGCAGGTTCCCTTTCAGCACCACATCGGAAATACTGAAGTGTCCGCCGGGTTTTAACACCCGGTAGATGTCTTTTATTACCGCATCTTTATTGGGTACAAGGTTTAATACGCAGTTACTTACAATTACGTCTGCTGTGTTGGCTGTTACAGGCATATTTTCAATATCGCCCTGCCTGAACTCTACGTTTTTATAGCCTAATTTTTCTGCGTTGGTTCTCGCTTTGTCAATCATGGCAGGGGTAAAGTCTATGCCGATGATCTTACCTCCTTCGCCAACTTCTGCCCTTGCTATAAAACAGTCGTTACCTGCTCCACTGCCTAAGTCTATTACGGTATCGCCTTTTTTTATCTTGGCAAACTGTGTAGGTAAGCCGCAGCCTAAGCCTAAGTCTGCATCAGGGTTGTAACCGTTCAACTCTGTGTAATCATCATTCATGATGTTGTACACTTCGGTACTGCGACAGGTGGAACCGCAGCAGGATGCTTCGTTAGTTTCCTTGTCCTGTAAGGCTATCTCGCTGTATTTCTGCCTTACAATGTCTTTTAACTCTTGTTCTGTTTGCATAAAATGAATTTTTAAATGTTGCTATATCGTAATATCACGATAGATATAAGCAAAAAAAATCAGCAACACTCGTTGCCAACTTTCTTATAACTGCTAAATATGTCGTTCAACAATACCTGTGCTGCTTTCCATTGTTTTTCGTCAATGCAATAGCAGATGGTCACGCCTTCTATCTCTCCTTTAATCAATCCTGCCCCTTTCAGTTCTTTCAGGTGCTGTGAAATAGTGCTTTGTGATAGCGGTAGTTCGTCCACTATATCGCCACAAATGCAAGCCTGCCTTTTGATAAGTATTTTAAGGATGGCTACCCTTGCCGGATGCGACAATGCTTTAGCAATTTTTGCTATGGTATTGTCTTTTACTGAAAATTCTCCCGACTTCGTTGCTCCCATATCTTTAAAATGTATCGCAATATTACGATTAATTTTTGGATTTAAAAATTTTTTCAATTCTTTCAAAACAGTATAGGGCATGTCCCTTCGGGTCGGGTCATTCCAGGGTACGCTTCGCTTCCGTCCCTCTTTCATCGTGACCGGCTCGTTCCTCACTGCCTTACATCCCCCTCATGCTTCATTCCATAAGCCGTTAACAAGGTTGCATTGATTGAGATTGCCAACCAGCCTGCTATGGCATTTTCCAACGAAACGGGTAAAAAGGCAGCTAAGATAGTTACGCCTTCGTTGCTACGAGCGCATAATGCTGCGCTGCGCTTGCACCCTTCGGGACTTATAGCTCTCCGCGCCTTCGGCTTCACTCTGTCGCTGCTTTCTTTTTTCCCGTTTTTTCTTTTGGAAAAATGCTTTTAAGGCAGGCGGGTGAAAAAAAGAAGCAAACAAATGGTTTAACAATTAAAAATTAAAAGTCATGAACATCATTGGCAGATTAACAAAGGACGCACAAATTAACACCTTGCCGAGCGACAAACAGGTAGTGAATTTTTCCGTAGCGGTCAACGACAGCTACCGTAACAAACAGGGCGAGCGAGTGGAACACACCGAGTATTTCAACTGCGCTTACTGGATTTCAATAAATGTTGCTAAGGCACTCACCAAAGGAACATTGGTTGAGCTTACTGGCAGAGTAAGCGCAAGAGCGTGGATTGATGGCGATGGCGAGGCACACGCAGCGCTCAATTTTCACACTTCACAAATCAAACTGTATGGAGGTGGCAAGCGAACTGAAACCGTAGCAGGTAGTAACAGCAACAATTCCATAGCACCTGCTAACAAAGGCAATGACGATTTGCCTTTCTAATCATTCATTTTTCATTTATCAACTTTTAAAAATTTTCAATCATGGCACATAATCTTAATTATAACGCAGGTACGGGCAAATACAGCTTCTTTAGCGTACAGCAAAAGGCATGGCACAACTTAGGGCAGATAGTAGAACAATATCCCACAAGTGCCGAAGCTATCAAATATGCAGGGCTTGACTTCGAGGTAGTCAAATCTCCCTTATATACACATGGTAAGGGTGTAAGCATAGGCAATGACGGTGAAATTAAAGAAGGTAGCAGCATTTTACTCCCCGACAATTTCGCCACCATGCGCACCGATACCAATAAGGTTTTTGGTGTAGTGGGCAGGGAATATCAGATAGTACAGAATGCAGACGCTTTCGCCTTTTTCGATGCCATTGTAGGTGGCGAAGATGGTATCCTATACGAGACAGCAGGAGCATTAGGCAACGGGGAACGCATATTTATTACTGCCAAACTCCCTGATTATATCCGAGTAGGTAACGGTGATGATGTTACAGAAAAATACATCTTTCTGACCACCTCACACGATGGTACGGGAAGTATTACCGCAGCGTTTACACCTGTACGTATCGTTTGTCAAAACACCCTCAATGCAGCATTGGGCAATATGTCTAATGTGGTACGCATTCGCCACACATCAGGTGCAAAACAACGTTTGGAAAATGCTCATAAAGTAATGGGACTGGCTAATCAGCTAAGTGTACAACTGGAGGGCATATTCAACCAATGGACAAAGGTGCGTATCTGTGATGAAGAAGTAAAGAAACTTATCCAACTGGCACTTTGCCCCAACAAGGAAACATTGGACGCACTCAAAAAAGGTGCAGAGGATGAACTGTCAACCGTTTTTAAAAATACGGTGGAAGATGCCTTTGCTTATGCAATGATGGCAGATACACAACAGTTGAATACTACCAAAGGAACAGTGTTCGGGGCATACAATGCGGTAACAGGTTACTATCAGAATGTACGCAATTACAAGGATGATGAAAGCAAACTCCAATCTATTGTAATGGGAGGCACAGCACAGGCTAAAGCACAACGAGCATTTGAGTTGTGCAGCCAGTTTGCAAAAGACGGAGCAGACGTGCTTGCGCTGAACTAAAGTAACAGGACAGGCAGCAATGCCTGTCCTTATTATCCACTTACAAATACAGGTATATGAAACCGTTAGATAATTTGATAAACGTAGAGAAGGCAAAATTGCTGCACGAACTATTTCCGCAGGAAATTCCTGCCTTACTGGAATACACCGACAATATGTGCCTTACCATACAGGAGGACGAACAGTTGATACGCAGCCAGTGGGAAAACGGGTTGCTAACAGTAGAAGCCTGGCTATCCTTTGTTGAGGAAGTCAGGAACAAGATAAATAAGTATGGGAAACGTCTGCATACGCACAGCCGCTTATTTGCAGACCAGCTTTTTGATGGCTATGTCGCATTGTATATGGTGCATTGTATGACCTTATATACTACTGTAAGGAAGCATAGCAATCCCAACTTTACATTAGCCATAGACCTATTATTTAACTCATAAAATACAAGGTTATGGAAGCGTTGATAAAACTATTACAGGCAATGTCTTACCCGACTATGGTTTTTGTCGGTTTGGCAATCAGGCTCTTTGTCGGTATGCGACAATTCAACCGCAGGGGCTTAGGGGGATTACAGCATTTCAATAACTATTTCGTGGGTTTAATCACACTTGCGATAGAATGGGTGCTGAAGTGGGCAGCATTAGCCCTTTTGATTTGGGGACTGTGGGGATGGCTGTTTAGGTAACGCGGCAAATAAAACTATACAGGACTGTACAGAAATTCTTTTAACAAAAAAACATTTGACAATGGAAACTACAAATTTTTTCAGCAGCATAGCTGCATTGAATATAACAGGCGACCTGCAAGTAACGATACGGAAAGGAGCAGAAAGTAACTGGATAGTATCGGTTATGCTCAACAATGAGCAGTGCGGGGACGATGCAAGGAAACTGATACCACCCCTCAATCTAAGAGGAAGCGCCGAAGAACTGGACAACGGTTTCTTTGAACGAATAACAACACCCATACAGACCGCTTCAGGTTTAATGGTGGACATGGAAGGCTTTATGAAACAGTTGGAAGAAGTGAAAAAGCAATCTGCTATGGAAAAGGAAAAGACAGACAGGGAGCGAAAAGAAAAAGAAGCCAAAGAGAAGAAATACAGGGAGGCGATGCAAAAAGTAGATGAACTGGAAAAAGAAGGAAAGCACAGGGACGCATGGATGAAAGTGCCAGACCCATCAGAATATCCCGAACAGGCAGAAGCCATACGCAAACGAAAATCATCCTTATCCTCAAAGTTTGCCCCTGACTTGTTTGGTGCAACTGCAACACCCTTAACTGTTGAACAGCCACAAAGCGATGAAGCGAATGTTGAAGAAGAAGAAACAAATCAATAACCTGTAAAACGAAAAGTCATGTTAATAGCAAAGCATTTAGACAGGATTTTCCTGCTCAAAGAAAATGGAACGGATATAAGGCTTACAGACCCTGAACCTTCATGGAGCGTGGAAGCGGTGATGAACTTCTATGCAAATACCTATCCTATACTCACCACTGCCAAAATATCCGCACCACAAATTGAAGATGATACGGTTCAGTATCGTTTTGAAAGTGTCATGGGAACAAAAGGTTAATCTTAAAATTTAAAGCAATGGAATATGCAACACAATATTATATCGGGCATCATCCAGATGCCCCAAAAGCAAAGGCAAAGAAAACTCTACAAGCAGTTGGGCGAGTTCACAGCATGGGTACAAAGGACAAAAGATGCACACGAAATAAGCAAGGACAAACGGAAGTCAGTACCACAACAGATGTTGCCAATGGTTTTTTAAGAACCACCTTCCTGCCTAAACTGGAGGCGATGAAAACGGTACAACCTGCTACGGAAGTGGAGAAAATAGAAACTGATTTTTATTGTTCGCTGTGTGCAGTTGCCAGGCATTACAACGGCTTCGAGCCTATGGATACAAGGACGTTTGGCTATCCCTACAATATCGCCCTTTCGGTATGGGAAGTGGAGAACCATTTAAAACGGAACATTAAAAACTGGAATTGTTTGCGTTTGGTACAGGACGATAAGGGAAAGACCTTTTTTATAAGCGAGGAACAATATAATACTGGAACAACCTTGTTTTATATTCCCGTTATACCGTTATATAAAATGCTCAAAGACCCGAAGACAAAAAGAGCAGCCCGATTATTAATGTCCGTATTTGCTTACCTGTATCATGTAGCGGATATACCTTATTACAGGCAGGAAGATGCTTACCTCTATTGGCAATACGAAATGATTGCAGATTGGATAGAACAGGACGATGAAGCAGAATTGGACAGCCGTAAAGAAGAATTAAACGTTGCTCAATGGTGCGGTGAAAAGATGGAACAAAAAATGTTCAACCGAAAAAATCTTGATGTTTTTGCAGAACGGATAAAGGCATTCAAGCCTAAGAACGACTTTGAACGTGAATGTCTGCATGTAGCGAAAGAAATGTTTGTGCTTTATACTGACTATCCTACAACAACGGTTTTTCAACACGCAAAATATGTACAGGATGATGAAGAACAGGAGGACGAAATAATTGCAATGCGAAAGTATATATCCTTTATAGCAGATGCAAAGGGATGGCTTTATGAAACGGTTGCAGAAAGTGTAAACAATGAGTTCAATGAATGTGGTGAAACAGAAGAACCCACTTTATTAAAAAAGTTTAACGGTACAGCAATCACCGATTGCAGCCTTGAATTTGAAAACAGGCTATTCCCATTGATAGGCGATTTATGTTACCTGCTGAATAACGATTAAACGAATTATTATGAAAGATGTACTGGCAAATATCGGAACGCTTTACCATCCTAAAACGGCTTTGGTTTTTTATGAAGCGAAGGGATTGGATAAAGAAGTGTATGTGGAATATTTTGATATGGATAAGAACGGCAGTCCTATCAATGCCCATCCCTTGACCATCAAGGAAGCACAGCGTTTGTCGAAGGCGTTGGATACAACAAGAGAAGGCAGTAAGGCTTTTCTGAAACCCAAAGGCATCATCGCATCAAATGTCCTTTACACAGACCCTTCGGAAAACGGTTTTGTGATGTGGTTTACAAAGGCGACCTGTAAAAATCTCTTTTTCGTTGAAGTTTTAGGCATTTCAAACGGTAATGCGAGTGTACCCGCATTACTTTGGATAGCCAATATAGACAAGCTGCATATCTATTCCCTGAAAAGCGACAGGAAACCAACTGAAAACACACCGCTTTATCATGCTCCTTTTTTCAATGTCTATGCAGACGGAAGCGTATGTATGGGTACGGTGGATGTTAATATCAGGAAGTCATCATCGTTGGAGGAATTTACAGCCGCATGGGAAGCCTATTTCTTTAACAGCTATTTCAGCCACCTGATGCAAAATCATAACCCCATACACGGTAACTGTGTGAGTCTATGGAAGAAACTGCGGAAGACTGGAGAGCCATTTCCAAAAGAGGTATTGAAAAAGACAGACAGAACAATAAAAAATATACTACGATGAAAACGGATAAAATAAAAGTACACTTTACAGACAAAGACCTGATTGCTCCCACCAATCCCATCGAGGTAAACCTGATAGGTGCTGGAGGTACGGGTTCAAAGGTGCTTACCGCATTGTTGGAAATGAACTACAGCCTGAATGAATTGGGACATGCAGGGTTAGCGGTCAGGCTTTGGGATGATGATATTGTAACGGATGCCAATTTAGGCAGACAAAGGTTTGCTGAATGTGAGGTAGGGTTATATAAGTCCGTTGCCCTGATAAACCGTTCCAACAGATGGGCTGGAACAAATTGGAAAGCAGAAACTACGAAGTTTGAGAGGGATGGCTTAGACAGGATGCCGGATCATGCACAGGCAAGTATTTACATTTCCTGCGTTGATAGCGTAAAGGCACGATTTGAAATAGCTGAGATACTTAAAGGACTGAATAGTTACATGGCATACCGCAACCAAGCCAAATATTGGATGGATTTCGGCAATAGCCAGTCCACAGGGCAGGTGCTACTATCCACTATTGGAAGTATTAGGCAACCGCAGTCTGAAAAATATGAGGCGGTTGCAAATCTGCCATTCGTTACGGATGAGTATGGGGAACTGCTGAAACAATCCGAAGAAAACGATAATACACCAAGCTGCTCACTTGCAGAAGCTCTGGACAAGCAAGACCTGTATATCAATCCCTCCCTTGCACAAATGGGTTGCTCCCTGCTATGGAGCCTTTTCCGTAACGGAATGACCGAAAATAAGGGCTTCTTTCACAACCTTGCCAACTTTACCACCCAGCCGATAAAGGTTGCCTAAAGCCCTCCCAGGCGGCGCATCGGCATTCCTTTCCCCGTAGGCGGAACACCGCTGCGCTGGAAGCGGTACAGCCACTTATGCAAAACCGTCCTCACTACCTTTTAGTCCGTTCATCCGTTTCCGCATAACAGGCTGCGGCATTATTAATCATCTATATTACTGGAGATGGTCTTTAAACGTACCTAACAGGCCATTCTTATTTGAGGCTGCAATTATGAATTTGTAAATTCTTCAGTTCTTGCTTTCTATGAGCATCTAAGATTCCTCTTCTTCATCTGATTTTGTAGCCCATTCCAGATGTTTTATTATACCTTTTTGTAGGCTCAAAAGGAAAGGTATTCCATCGCTTCTCACTATGCTATTGGGATTGCAAATCTCAAGAAGAGTGCTTAAAGAATTAGCAAACCAGGCATAATTTCCTCTAAGTGGAGGAATTGCTTGCACATTCAAATACCTGATAGCACCAATAAGTATCTCATCACCATCCGGCAAACCCTCCACTTGATAATAATTTTGATTTGCGATTTCAATAAACTTATTGGTCATTTCATTTAATTCAGAAATATCTTCTGGAAGCCTTTCAATAGGAGCCGAATCCTTATCCCACATTAAGTCTTCCGCTAACATAAAGCAAACCTCAAGTAATTTGTTCTCGTCCATGTTATACTTTTAAATCATTACGATTGTCAGAGATTATATTTATGCGTCCGGGAGCTTTATCTAAGCATTTACTCTGGCATACACCAGCGGTACTATTCCTCGTAATAATTGAATTGCC
Organism: Bacteroidota bacterium; assembly: GCA_018268105.1. Classification (GTDB taxonomy): domain Bacteria; phylum Bacteroidota; class Bacteroidia; order Chitinophagales; family Chitinophagaceae; genus Agriterribacter. The sequence goes on from JAFDXG010000021.1 coordinate 16,929, forward strand.
GGTGACAAAAGTATTTCCTGATATTGATGCAGTCCCTTTTCTCCGTGAACAATGTTACACCGGATTGAATAAAGCGTTTTCATTAAAGCAAGGATTTTTGTCGCAGGTGCTGCTGATTGCAATCCATTGATAAGTTGTTGGTCGCGGTTGGGCTGCGGTGTTCCTCTATTCAGGTCAATATTAAAATGAGGCATCGCCTGATATAATGCCTGGATTTGGTTGTCAAGTCCTTGCTGTGTTAAATAATGGGCAATAGCAGCAGCTCCAAGAAAATCAATTGTAAAAGTAGTAGCTCCCGCTCTGTCACCAACTTGTTCTCTCGCATTACCAGTTTCCTGAGCTTTTTTTATCGGAACAATATTGTACAGGAAGTTATAGTTGATAAATAAGGTTACGTATTTATCAATAAGGCTGGCAACATCCCCATCTACTATATTATCGGCTTTCTGAAGCCACCTGTTATAAAAATCCTGTTGATCTGGTGATAGCATATTTTAGATTAATTTGATGCTTTCAAATCTACGGTAATTCACTCCAATGTTGTAAGATTCTGTTCTGGAAATCCGAGAATTTCGTCGGCACTTGGTAATGGTAGAGTGAATTAATTATTTAGAACAAAATATTATATTTTGCAACAGTCTATTCAAACCCTGTAAAGAAATTGTCTGATGAATGATATGTCACTTTTTGAAAAGAAAGAAAGAACATTAGATGGGCCTGCTAAATACAACGTAGATACCTATCAGTATTATAACGATAGTGCCAGGCAAGACATGGAAGTCATAAGACAGCTACTTGAAAAATGGTTTTCGCATTATCCCGATGATGAAAAGCAAGACCTAAAGACACGATTTCAAGCCTCATTTGATGCCGCATTTTATGAGTTATATATTTATACACTATTCACGAAACTGGGATTTTCATTATCAATACACCCTGATATTCCCGGCACATTAAAACGTCCGGATTATCTTGCTACAAAAGATGGGGAGTTTCTTTATATCGAGGTAAAACACATGACAATGCTATCCCAAGATGAGCGGTCGCTTGAAAGGAAAAAGAATACACTTCTCGATTCGTTGGATAAAATTGATGCATCGAATTTTTTGTTGAAACTGGATGAAATAGTTTTCAAAGATAACAGCCAGCCAAGTGGAAAAATGATCGTCCGTTATTTTAACCAAGCCATTTCATCGTATGATCCTGATATATATACAGACCTTTTAAGTCAACGTGGATTTCAGGCAATGCCTAAAATTGTATATGATGATGATAAAGTCAAAATAGAGTTGCAGTTAATTCCAAAATCGCCATTACATCGTGGAACTAATTCCCGTTCCATTGGCACTCATCCGATCGTTACCCAAATAGGTAATGATAGCGAGGATATAATTACTGCTTTGGAATCAAAAGCTACGCGCTATGGAGCATTAAATGCTCCGTACATTATTTGTCTAAATAAGCAGAGCATTTCTCTTGATATTATAGAAGTGCAGGAGGCGCTATACGGCTCATTGCAAATTTCTTGGCGTGATATTCCTGACAACCGGGATGAAAGATTAGAGCTTTCAGGAAATGGTTTTTTTGGTTCAAAAAATAATCCCAAGTTTACAAGAGTGTCAGGAGTATATATTACCAACGCCAATACGGCTAATTTAGCCACAACTGTAGATCACGCATTCCGACACAACCCATTTGCACAGTTTCCGACCTATATGGTAATTGACAAGCCGGTGCAGGAATTGTTGAGCATCCCTCTTGATTACCCAATGTCATCTAAAATCTGATTCTATGACAGACGCCGAATTGATGGTTAGAGCATCCATTCAAGTTTTTCTGGCAAAAGCAGATTACCCCAAGCCAGAAGGTTTTGGTTCTTGCTGTGTAATCGTTTACGAAAACCGAAGGTTTTTTATTTCAGTTTCGCACGTTACTGATGCAGAAGGATACACCACTTTTTTAGAGACTAATCAACCATTTGATAAGAGGGGGCCAATCATTCAACCCATAGGAGGTATTTGTTACTTCGATCAGATAAAGGTAACGAAAGACATGTCTCTGGAGGACTTTGAATCGGTATTACAGCAAGGCAAAAGATTGGATATTGCGTTTGCTGAAATTAAACATAATATAGAGCTGCTGCAACCTGAAATGGATTTTAAAGCATTTAAGGTGGAAGCATCAACAAAGTTGCCGTTGTTTATGGAGGATGCTGCTATGCCAACCAAAGACGAACGGTATGGCTTCTTTGGAAAAGTTAGGCATAGCTATAATGGAACACAACTTTCCATGATACCAACCTTGAAACATAGTTTAAAGTTCCATCGCACTAAAGGAGAATTTTATATGTTCTTGGCTCCCCAGATAATATCCGATAGCGAGGATTATGAAGGATGCAGTGGTGCGCCTATTTTAGATAGTCAATGCAGAATTGTGGCTCCTGCCTGCGCAGTACACACTGGTACCAGGATTATTTATGGGTTCCCGATTCAAAAGTGTAAGGAATTATTAGACTACGCACTGCAAACTGGTATGCTATAGTGCCGTATCTTAAATATTGAAAATCAGTATATTGTATTGTAGTATTTTGAGTGTATTTTTTATTTAAAGTTCGCACAACAGCTTTAAATCCGCTAAAAAGTGGTTCGAGTTTTGTACCACAGGGTTCAC
>JAFDXG010000022.1 GCA_018268105.1 Bacteroidota bacterium
CGGAAAATATCTTTCTTTATCAGCAGCGCATTTCCTTTTGCAGTTTCCAGCATGTCTGCATTTTCGGGAAATCCCTGCAATGCGTCAAGATAGGTATCCAGTTCATAATTAAGGCAGCATTTTAGCCTGCCGCATTGACCACTTAGTTTAGTTTGATTGATGCTTAGGTTTTGATAACGGGCAGCAACGGTGGTTACGCTTTTAAAGCTGGTTAGCCAGGTGCTACAACAAAGTTCCCTACCGCAACTGCCAATTCCGCCCACTTTAGCCGCTTCTTGTCTTGCCCCGATTTGCTTCATTTCTACTTTTACCCTGAAATCGGAAGCATACGCTTTTATTAATTCGCGAAAATCCACACGTCCGTCTGCAGTATAGTAAAACGTAGCTTTTCTTCCATCTGCCTGAAACTCCACTTCGCAAAGCTTCATTTCAAGTTTTAATTGCCGTGCAATTGATCTGGCTCTGATCAGTGCCTGAGGTTCCCTTGCTTTATTTTGTTTCAGGGCTTCAATATCGCGATCGCCGGATTTACGCAAAACTTTTTTTACATCCGGGTTAAATTCTTCAACCCCTTTCTTTTTCAATTGCAAGCGTACAAGCTCACCAGTGAGGCTCACTTCTCCCACGTCAAATCCGCTTACCCCTTCTACTGTGACATACTCCCCTTTTTCGAATAAATTGACAGTGCCATTCCTGAAAAAATCTTTCCTGCTCCCATTGTTGAATGAAACTTCAATAATCCGGCAGGCACTCTCTGCATCAGATATAGGAAGGTTAGTAAGCCAGTCGTAAACATTCATACGGTTGCAACTGCCGGATGTGCATCCGCCATTGCTTTTACAACCATTAGGCTTACCTCCGGTATCTGTGCTGCAGCCACTACAACTCATATATGAGTATTACATTAGATAGTTAATAATGGTCCTGAAGGAGAGGCCAATTGTTATTAGTAGCGTAAAGGCACACTATTATCCTGCTGAAAATACCTGGAATAGAATACAGGTAGTGTTATCTATGAAGTTGTTTCCCTAAATAGGCGAAAACAACAAAAATCAGAATAATCTATATTGAAATAGAAATACTTTTATTCAATACTTTTCCAACACCTCAATAAAACAATAACAATATATATGGAATCCTTTTCAGGACAATTGCTCTCAAAAATAATGAAATGTTACCAATTTTATGCTAAAACTTCCTGTAATACGGCAAGTGATTTCATCGCTCCGAAGTCGTGTATATGCAAACTATAAAATTGTATGAGTGTATCCAGGGTTGCTCTTCTCTCGTATTTATTCAAAACTAATTGCTGAAGTTCAGCGGGCTGCATAATTTTTAATAAATGCGCAATGATAGCTGCCACCTGTGAAGAGGCATAATAGGGGTGCAAGGGTGGGCTTGGTGTAAAGAAGCCTTCCTGGAGGTCCAGCAGGTCGGTAGGCAGCGTATGATTGTTCTGAATTTTTGCCCCAAAAAATGAAGTGAGATGTATAGCAAAATACAGGGGGAGGTTAGCAACTGTTTTTTCGTCTGCTTTATCAAGTGTGATATAGGAATCTTCTATAAATTCATACAGATCCGGATTGGATTCTGGTTGACGCAGAACTTTTTGCAACAATTCTGTTATAAACAACGCAACAGCATTTTTATATACATTAAAAAAAACCTGATTGTACAGATAATGCCATTTTGTTTCTTTAATACGTTGAAGATTTTTGAGTTCATTGTGGTAAACTTCCATTTCAAGAATGGATGCCGGCTGAAACAGGTTGGCCTTGAAATTTGATTTTTTGCCGGATCTTACCCCATTAACTATATAAGATTGTAATCCGAAAGATTGGGTATAACAGGATACTATTACAGAGGTCTCTCCATAAGAAACAGTACGCAGCACAATACCTTTTGTGGAAAATACCATCATATCATTTTCCCCCGAGGAGCTTGCCGGGATTAAGCAACTTTTAAAAGGCTCATCTTGCTGTTGCTGAATTTATGCTGGGCATAATCAAGCGTCAGGTTAAACTCTTTTGCTCCGGAAGACGGCATTTCAAACATTGCATCGGTAAGAATATTTTCGCATATACTTCTCAAGCCCCTTGCTCCAAGCTTGTATTCAAGTGCTTTGCTCACCAGGAAATCAAGAACGGCATCTTCTACTTTTAATTTTATACCTTCCATCTCAAAGAGACGGGAATATTGTTTTATGAGTGCATTCTTAGGTTCTGTGAGAATGGAGCGAAGCGTTTCTGCATCCAGTGGGTTAAGATGTGTTACCACCGGCAAGCGTCCAAGCAATTCAGGGATTAGCCCAAATGATTTGAGGTCCTGCGGATTGATGTATTGAAGAAGATTTTTCTTCATCAGTTCCTGCTGTTCTTTATTTACATTGAAACCTATTGCGTTTGTGTTCACCCTTCTGGCGATGACTTTATCAATACCATCAAATGCGCCACCACAAATAAAGAGGATATTTTGGGTATTTACTTTCACCAGTTTTTGTTCGGGGTGCTTGCGTCCGCCCTGCGGGGGTACCAGCACTTCAGTTCCTTCCAGTAATTTCAGCAGCCCCTGCTGTACTCCTTCCCCACTTACATCTCTTGTAATAGAAGGGTTGTCACCTTTGCGGGCTATTTTGTCAATCTCATCAATATACACTATACCTCTTTCCGCTGCAGCCACATCATAATTACAAACCTGCAGCAAACGTGTAAGAATACTTTCAACATCTTCTCCCACATAACCCGATTCGGTAAAAACAGTGGCATCTACAATAGCAAACGGTACATTGAGCATCCTGGCAATGGTTTTTGCAAGCAGGGTTTTACCTGTGCCTGTTTCTCCTACCATCACAATATTACTCTTATCTATTTCAACTTCGTTTTCCGCAGATTTTTGCTGCAGCCGTTTATAGTGATTATATACTGCTACCGACAACACTTTTTTGGCATCATCCTGTCCTATCACATAGTCGTCCATAAACTTCTTGATCTCAAGAGGTTTTTTAATGGTAAGTTTAAATTGCGGATGCGAAGACTCATGTTTTAAAACAAGCTCCTGTTCTATAATATCACGTGCATGATCTACACAATTTTCGCAAATATGTCCTTCCTGACCTGCGATTAATATTTTAACTTCATCCCTGCTCCTTCCGCAAAAAGAACAATGTAAAATTGATTTAGCCATTATTATTTAATAAATTAATGTGCAAAAAACTTCGGCTTACAAAGGATAGGAATATTGCTGGTGTTTTAAATAGAAATAAGTGCAGACTGCAAAAATCCGAAACTTTTTTGTAAAAATCCAGATTAAAAGGCATACATAAGTCAATTTCTGCTGCATGAAAAAGCCGCTTACGGGTAAGCGGCTTTTAAATTCGCTTTGTTTTTTAACATTTATAGCTTTTCAATCACCTTGTCTACAATGCCATACTCTACAGACTCCTTCGCATCCATCCAGTGATCCCTGTCAAAATCTTTCAATATTTTTTCCATTGACTGACCGCAGTTATCCGCCAGTATTTTAGCACTCAGTTCCTTCACTTTTATTATTTGTACCGCCAATATTTCAAGATCAGCTGAGGTTCCCTGCCCTCCTCCGCTTGGTTGGTGAATCATCACTTCTCCATGAGGAAAAATGTACCTCTTGCCTTTTTTACCACCGCTCAACAGGATAGAAGCCATAGAGGCCGCCATACCCATACATACCGTAGCCAC
>JAFDXG010000023.1 GCA_018268105.1 Bacteroidota bacterium
ACTGTATAGGTTGTATTGCTTGTCGGGTTTACTGTGATAGTCTGGGTAGTAGCACCGCCGGGACTCCAGCTATAGGTTGCTCCCACATTACCTGCATCCAGGGTTACCGGATCACCGGAACAGATAGCATTAGCACTTGAAGTAATATTTACACTTAATGCCGATCCCGTAAAATTTACAGTTTGAGAAACGGTATCTTTAACTGAAGATGTATTTGTAACAATTAATGTTATAGTATAAGTACCCGGTGCTAAATAAGTATGACTCAATGATTTATTATAAGCACCACTAATAATTGTTCCATCGCCAAAATTCCATGAATGTTCCAATACCGATCCTGAACATAAGGTTGCATTTTCTGTAACATTTACAATATAAGGTCCGCAGGATCCATCCCCTGATTTGGTATATGTAAATGATGCATTAATTGCTTTCTTCTTTTTAAGTACAATAGTATCAGATGCAGTACAACCATTTTTGGTAACAGTTACCCAATAAGTTCCGGCGCCTGTAGCGTCAGTTGTTTGATCAGTTTCTGTAGCGTAAAAACTAGGCAGATATGTACTGCCCCACTGATAAGTAGCTCCTGTAACACCGGCATCAAGGGTAATGAAACCTCCACAGAAATCCATATCAGGACCAAGATTTACAGTCAGGGGTGGATTAACGTTCACTTTCACAGTTCCGGATACACTGATACCACATTTAGTTTTGGTAACCGAATATATTTGTGTTGATGAAGGTGAAGCAATAGGATTATAAATAGAGGTACTGTTTAAACCTGTAGCAGGTGTCCAGACATAAGTTGCACCTGGTTCATCGCCGGCATCAAATTGTACACTTTTTCCCAGACATATTGTTTTGTCACCACCAAGGTTTATCGGAGACGGTCCTGCTGTAGGAGTGGGAAGATTAATAGTTGTATCAAATTGCTCACTATTAAAATAATCATCTCCAACCAAAAAAGTAACATCATGATTTCCCCCGGTTGCAAAAGTATAATGTAAAATTGTAGAATCTGCAAAATAGTCTGTTCCGTCAATGAGCCATTCGGGGTAAAAATTATTTGAAGGATCGCATGAAGTGCTGGTATTACGAAACTCAACCTGCACGTTTCCACAAGTACTTAAAATAGTGTAATCCCAATCCGGATTAAAAACCGGATTAGCAGAGATATGAATGGTATCGGAGAATGAACAGGTTCCATTCACCACTTCTGCTGAATAGGTATTTAATCCGGCTACTGGGTTTGCATAAGCCTGCCAGGTGGTTGCGACCACGCCTGTCCAGTTATAAACATATCCAGCGCCAACTATTGTTTTAAGAGTTACACTTTGTCCTTCGCAAATTGTATAATCTGCTCCAAAATCAAAAACAGGCTTATTATAAGCCGAGATGAAATCTGATTTAGTAACCGTTTTTTTTGCACCGCTTTGAGTGGTGACTGTTAACTTAACCGTATAGTCACCTTCCGAAGTATAAGTATGGCTCGGGTTGGGCGAAATGCTGGTAGATAAATCTCCAAAGTCCCAATAATAACTGACAATAGGATCACCAACATCTGAAGTTGACGTGCTGGTGAACTGTGTGCTCAATGGAGCACAACCGGTTGTAACGGAAGCTGTAAAATTTGCAACTACTGCAAGAGGACTATTACTCCCGGTAGTGCCACCCGCAATAGAATTGATATAAATCAATAAAAATACAGGCGCAAACAGTATAATTCGCTTCATAGGAAATTATTCTAAGTTATTCGAGGATATAGACACCGGAGGTAATAACGTATAAGATATTTTTAAATTGTTGCAAACCACCCCATTAAAAAAATATTCAGGATTACACGTATTATATTAACTTGCCTGGTTCGAATAAATAGAAAATTGATTACCCAACATACCATACAGCAAATTTTATCCAGAATTGATATTATTGATATTGTAGGCAGTTTTGTAAAATTGAAAAAACGCGGGACGAACTATCTTGGACTCTGTCCTTTTCATAATGAGAAGACTCCATCTTTTACGGTATCACCCGTCAAGGAAATCTATAAATGTTTTGGTTGTGGTAAAAGTGGAAATTCCATCAGCTTTCTGATGGACCATGAAAAATACAGCTACGTTGAGGCCCTCCGATGGTTGGCCAACCGGTATAATGTTGAGATAGAAGAAACAGAAGTAAGCCCTGCTGTTAAAGAATTACAACAAACGGCAGACAGTCTTTATATCATTAATAGTTTTGCTCAAAAATTTTTCTCTGATAATCTGTTTCAAAATGAAGAAGGCCGGGATATTGGACTTAGTTATCTGCAGGAACGAGGCTTTCATGAAGATATTATCCGAAAATTTCAACTGGGTTATTGCAGTAAAGATAAGAGTGCTTTTGCCTCTGCAGCTATTGCTGCACAATACAACCCGGAATATCTTTTAAAAACAGGGTTGGTGGTACTTCGCGACGAAAAGCTTTCTGATAATTATCGAGGGCGAATAATCTTTCCCGTACACAATCAAACCGGAAAAATCATTGGCTTTGGAGCCCGTATTATTGGCAAAAATGATAAGGCTCCTAAATATATCAACACCCCGGAGAATGAGATATATATAAAAAGCAAGATTTTATATGGATCCTATTTTGCAAGACAGGCAATTGACAAAACAGATGAGTGTCTGCTTGTTGAAGGATATACTGATGTAATATCACTTCATCAGGCTGGTATAGAAAATGTAGTTGCCAGCGGGGGTACTTCGCTCACTCCTGATCAGTTAAGGCTGATAAAAAAATATACCAATAATCTTACTATCATTTATGATGGAGACTCTGCGGGAATAAAGGCTGCTTTGAGAGGACTTGATCTTGCCCTGGAAGAAGGACTTAATGTTCAATTAGTATTAATACCCGACAAAGAAGATCCGGACAGTTATGTAAGAAAAATAGGCAGGGAGGCATTCAGGGAATTTGTTGAAAACAACAAAAAGGATATTGTACTTTTTCAGTTAGAAGTTTCTCTTAAAGATGCGGGAAATGATACAAACAAAAAATCAGCAATAGTCAACAGGATCGCAGAGACGATTTCAAGACTTAATAAAACAGAAGATTTTACAAAACAACAAGACTATATCAGGCAATGTGCCGGGCTGCTTAAAATTGATGAAGAAGGACTGAATGCATTGGTAAATAAGTTTATCCGAGAACGAATAACCAAACAGGAAAATAAAATCCATGCCGAAGAAGATAAATATGCAACTGAAAGCACCGGTACTTTACCTACACAGGAAGATGATGATTTAATTGATCTGATCCATAAAGATGAACTTGTTGAGAGAAATATGACAAGGGTTTTACTTGAATTCGGAAGTTACACCTGGGATGATAAGCAAAATGTTGCCAATTTTATTTTCGGGGAGTTTGACAACAATGGATTACATGATCTAATTGACAACAGGCAATTGCTGCAGATTATACAGATCTATCGGACATGGGTAGATGATGGTATTCTACCTACTCCAAAAAGTTTTTTATATCATGAGAATGCAGATATAAGTGCTATGGCTGTAGGATTAATGGATACCAGGTATGAACTGAGCCAGAACTGGAAGGAACATTATGACGGGCCAATGCCTACCCGCGAAGATTTATACCGTGAAGAGGTAATTTCTACACTTACTTATCTTAAAATCCGAAAAATAAAGCGATTGATAATCGAAAATCAAAAAGATTTAGAAAAATCAAAAAACCCGGATGAACAATTTCATCTGCTTCAGACACATCAGCACCTGAAAGAAATGGAAATAAACCTCACTAAGGAGTATGGAACAGTTATTTACAGGTAACAGTTATTGGGGTCACTTTTATTTATCCGAAGGGTTTTTTTTGCCTGCGGCCAATTTTTGAACCACTTCAATAATTCTATCGCGTTTTTCAGTTTTATCTGCGGCACTTTCCAGCCACTTCATATATTCTTTTTTATTGGTAAAAGAAAGTTTATCAAAAAATGCAGCAGCTTTTTTATTCTTACTTAATTGAGTTTGTAGTTCAACAGGAGCAGTAACGGTGCGGGCTTTATTATCTACCCCGTCAATTGAATTTTCAGAATTTCCATTAATGATCCTGGTTACGCCCGCTTTATTGCACTCTGGTTTAATAAAACGTAAAGCAGTCCATACATGGTCAAGAGTTACCTGGTATTCGCTCTCAAAACCACTTTGATTTAGCATCTGCCAACTGCAATCCCTGTTAAGGTCACTTACAATCTTTGAAGCGGTTTTCGGATAGGCCACCCAAAGTTTACCACCTTCATCCAAAGCCGGAAGTACTTCTTTCAAAATACCATTCAGCTGGTTTTGATTGATAGCAAAAACCAATGCAAAATCAATACCTCTTGTTTTTAATAAGGGCGTGACGTTTTTGGCAAATGAAATTTTAGAGAATTGTTTTTCAATTGAAGAGGGCAAGCCTTGAATTAGTAAATTTTTTTCTTCAGAAAGTTGAAGTTTTTCAAACATAGTCTGCATCATGCTTCAACAAAATTTTTTAATAGTGCAAAAGAGATGCAAAGGTAATATATTAATCTTTTGCTTACAAGTTTTTATCAGATAACTCTGGTTTACAAAAAAAAAATCAAATATGCCGGATTATTTCATTGGTTTATAATACTTCATTGCTTCCTCCGCATATTGTTTTACTTTTTGAATCCTGGTTTCATCAGAAGGGTGGGTACTTAAAAATTCAGGGGGCTTTTGTCCGCTTGATGCTTTAGACATTCTTTCCCAAAATGAAACCGCTTCATTGGGATTATAACCTGCCATAGCTGCAAAGATCAATCCGAAATGATCTGCTTCAAGTTCCTGTTTGCGTGAGTTGGGTAAAAGTACGCCTACCTGTGCCCCCGGGGCATAAACAGAATTAAAAATATTATTTACGGTAGCATTACCAGAGGTTAAGATATTTCCTACTGCTCCCAAACCCTGAGCAACGAGTTCCTGACTCATCCTTTCATTACCATGCTGAGCTATTGCATGTGCTATTTCATGTCCCATCACCACTGCTAAAGCAGCTTCATTTTGTGTTACTGGCAGTAGTCCGGTATATACAACAACCTTACCGCCAGGCATACACCATGCGTTTACTTCTTTAGAATCAACAAGATTAAATTCCCATTGATACCCCTGCAAAATAGAGCCCTTATTCTCATTAGTATAATAGTTTGTAATTGCGGCGGAAATTCTGTTACCTACCCTTTTTACCATTTCTGCATCTTTACTAACTGTAGTAGCTACTATCTTATTTTGGGAAAGAAATGTCTGGTATTCACTCTTTGCCATTGTTTGCAATTCAGATTCTGGCAATAGTTGAAGCTGATTTCTGCCAGTAATTGCATTTTGAGTACAGGAAACAAAAAAACAAAGGGATACAATTAGAGCGAAAAAAGATCGGATTTGCATGTGTTTTAATTTAACATTGTCAGCAATGTTTATTTCAATTGTTATACCAAAAAAGTCTTTGAAAATGTAAAATTGAAAGCTATATGGAGCGCCTGCCTTTTTTTCTGTCGCGATACTTCAATATTGGGGCTTTACTTTCACTACCTCTCAATAAACGGGAAATATTTTTTTGGTGAGTAAGTATTACCAATAAAGCCACCACGACCGCAAAAATGCGATAAGCATGGTTATCCACATTGAAAATTACTAAAATGAAAACCGGAAATGCCATACTGGCCAATATACTGCTCAAGGAGACAAATCTGGTTAAAAAAAGCACCAGAAGAAATACTCCGATGCAACACAAAGCTGTCCAGGGAGAGATACCCAAAACCAAACCAAACAATGTAGCTACTCCTTTTCCCCCTCTGAACTGAGCCCATATCGGGTAGATATGGCCTAATACCGCTGCAAGCCCTAGACCAATTTGCAGGTTAGTTCTTGCAAATTCATCAACTACATAAAAAGGCAATATAAATGCAAGTTTAACAGCTACAAAACCTTTTAGCATATCCACCGCCATAACCATAGTGCCCCATTTTTTCCCCAGTACTCTATAAGTATTAGTAGCACCGGAGTTGCCACTCCCATAGTCGCGTATATCTATATTAAAAAAATATTGACTTACCCACAGGGCCGTTGGAATAGACCCTATTAAATAAGCTAATATTGCAAGTGTCAGTTCGTTCATAAGTGATATCAGGTTGAAGTTGGTCTACAAATATAATGTATTTGTAATCACTGAAGTAATTACGCTCCATCCATTTTTCTAAACGCTACACATAGCCAGTTATTTTTTTCTTTTTTAATTTCCGGTATTAGAAAATTTAACTGAGCAGCATTCATAATTTTTTTGAAATCTTCGTTTAAGATTCCGCTGATTATCAAAACACTATTCTTGTCCATACTTTTTTCGAAATTTTTTAGATTGTCAAGTATGACATTCAGATTTATATTGGCAAGAATAATATCCCAGGTGCCAATTACCGGGAACTGATCATTTTTTTGCAATTGAATAACAGAACAATTATTCGTCCGGATATTTTCCGCAGCATTTTCAATACTCCAGTCGTCATTATCAATAGCTATAATTTTAGAAGCCCCCATTTTCCCGGCAAGTATTGCAAGCACCCCGGTTCCAGTACCAAAATCAATAACTGATTTTCCGGCGGGATTAAAATGTTGCAATGATTCAAGCATCATATATGTAGTGGCATGATGACCCGTACCAAAACTCATTTTGGGAGTTATAACTATATCATACTGAAGTCCGGTTTGTTTTTGATGAAAACCTGCCCTTACTGCAACAAATTCATCAACGATAACGGGTGCAAAAGAAGATTCCCATTCTTCATTCCAATTTTTATTATAAATAACTGATATTCTATATTTAATATCATCTATTGATAATATTTTATTAAATAAATTCTCTTCAAAATTTTCTTTATCCATATACATTATGAGGGCATCTTCAGTCAGGTCAAATCCTTCAACATCAAACGCCTCCTGTAATCTGGCCACCAATATATCGCTCATCTCAGCATTTTCCGGGAACATTTCTATTTTGAAATAGGACTCAGTCATGTTAAAATCAAAAAAAGCCAACTGAACATTTTCAGATGGCTTTGATTAATAAATTAAAGAAGATTAATTGGAATCATTTCCGGCTTCACCATCTTTTGGATTCGAAACTGCCGATGGTTTATTCTTTGGAGCAAAATCCGGTTTTGGCATTAATGCTTTCCGGCTGAGTTTAAACTTTCCGGTTTTATGGTCTACGCCAATTAATTTCACTTTTACAGTATCCCCCTCTTTCAACACACCGTCCATACTTTCCAGGCGTTTCCAACTGATTTCACTGATATGCAGCAATCCCTGCTTTCCGGGGAGAAACTCAACGAATGCCCCAAATTCTTTTATACCTTTTACGGCAGCTTCATACACTTCACCCACTGAAGGAACAGCCACAATACCCTTGATCCAGGCTACAGCTTTATCCAAACCTTCTTTAGCAGGAGAGAAAATACTTACTTCACCTACAGAACCCACTTCTTCAATGTTGATGGTGGTGCCGGTTGTACGCTGTATTTCCTGTATTACTTTACCCTGCGGTCCGATAACTGCTCCGATAAATTCTTTATCAATAAACAGTTTTTCCATTCTTGGTGCATGGGGTTTAACTTCTTCACGGGCAGAAGCTATACAATTGTACATAGCTTCCAAAATATGGAGCCTTCCTTTGCGTGCCTGTTCCAGGGCCTGACGCATAGTCTCCATGCTTAAACCATCAATCTTAATATCCATTTGCACCCCACAGATTCCATCTCTTGTACCAGTTACCTTAAAATCCATATCCCCCAGATGGTCTTCGTCTCCAAGTATATCCGTTAGTATAGCGTATTTTTTATCACTGTTTCGGGTAATTAGCCCCATAGCCACACCGCTTACATGTTTTGGAAATGGAACACCGGCATCCATAAGCGCCAGCGATCCGGCACATACAGTTGCCATGGATGAAGACCCATTAGATTCTAGTATGTCGCTTACAACACGTACGGTATATGGATACTCATTTCCCGGCATCATTTGTTTCAACGACCGCATTGCAAGGTTACCATGGCCTACCTCACGTCTACCCGGTGCCCTTAAAAATTTTATTTCATTGGTAGAGAATGGCGGGAAATTATAATGGAGAATAAATTTAGAATACTCCGATTTAGCTGCACTTTCGACCAGTAATTCATCTAAAGGAGTTCCTAAAGTAACTGTTGTAAGTGATTGAGTTTCACCCCTTGTGAATAATGCAGATCCATGCGGAGAAGGAAGAATATTTGTTTCCATTGCCAATGGTCTTACTTCATCCAGTTTGCGCCCGTCAAGTCTTAAACGATCATCAAGAATCATATTTCTCACAATCTCCCATTGCAAATCTTCAAAATATTTACCTGCAAGTTTGATATCTTCTTCTTCAGGCTCTTCACCAAAACTGGCAATGAGATCTTCTTTAAGTTTAGAAAAAGCATCACTTCTATCATGTTTTGAGGTTCCTGCTTTGGATATTTCATATATTTTTTGACCGGCAAAGCTTTTTACCTTTTCAAGAATATCCTCTTTGTGAACAGGCTTTTCATACTCTCTCTTGCCAGTAATTCCCAATTTATCTCTTAACTCCTGCTGTGCTTTTACCTGTATCTTAATAGCCTCATGTGCTATCTCTAAAGCTTTAACCAGGTCTTCTTCACTGCATTCTTTCGATTCACCTTCTACCATCATCAGGTTGCGATCTGTAGCCCCAATCATAAAGTCCATATCAGCAGTACCCAACTGTGTACGGGAAGGGTTTACAATAAATTCTCCATTTACCCGCGCTACCCTTACTTCTGATATAATTTCTTTAATAGGAATATCAGATACTGCCAGCGCTGCAGAAGCAGCAAGACAAGCAAGCGCATCAGGCATAATTTCATTATCACTTGAAATAAGCGTTATAATTACCTGAACTTCACAATAATAGTCTTCCGGGAATAAGGGGCGAAGAGCGCGGTCTACAAGGCGGCTAACCAGCACCTCATAGTCGCTTAATTTTCCTTCACGTTTAAAAAATGAACCGGGAATACGACCTGCCGAAGAGAATTTCTCCATATAGTCTACACTTAATGGGAAAAATTCCTGTCCGGGTTTAGGTTTTTTATTGGCAACAGCAGTAGCCAGTAATATACAATTACCCTGACTAACGGTAACGGAGCCATCGGCCTGCCTGGCGAACTTGCCAGTTTCGATAGTAACGGTGCGACCGCCGCCTAAATCAAATGATACATTTGTTGGTTGAGCGAGCATAAATAATTTGCATTTAAAACTTACAGCAAACAGTAAGAGAGAGGATACACAGTAGTACTGTAGGTTGTGTTAGTAATAATTAGAAGTGGTCTAAAAACTACTATTCCCAACAGCAATTGTTGGGAATAGCTATAAGGATTTTATTAATTACTTCCTGATTCCAAGCTTTTCTATCAATTCACGATACCCTTTAAGATTCTGTTTGCTCAGGTAAGACAGCAACCGTTTTCTCTCTCCTACTAATTGCAGGAGTCCCCTGTTGCTTGAAAAATCTTTTTTATTCCCTTGCAGGTGCTCAGAAATATGGGAAATACGCTCTGTTAATAATACAATCTGAGCCTCTATAGAACCTGTATTTGTGGCTTTACCACCGAAATCCGTAAAAACTTGTGCTTTTTTTTCTGTTGTCAATGTTGGCATCTCAATTTTATTTAATTCATCCCAAAGAAATCTTCTATAATTTGGCGGCAAAGGTAGTAAATTATAAAATTCAAACTAATTTATTTTTATTTCAAATATTTCAGATTCAGACCATAGAGTATAACAAATACGATCCCGATACCCCCTGTTCCTATAGTTGATAACATTGAAATAAAATTCTCTCCAAAAATATATAAAGGACCCGCTATGCCAAGAATAGTGCCTAAGATATACAGCCAATATCCTGATTTTTTCAATCGGAACATCAGCATTGCACCCAAAAGCGTGCATATTGAAGCTACTATACTAAATATATCACTTCTTTTCATGTTTTCCGGTTTTACTAATTCGTTAGTATCTGAAATGATTCTCTTAGCAATGCCTGAATTAGCGTTTCCCCCCTCATCAATTTTATTTTTAGCATCATCCATTGCTGTTTGAACTAGGTCTGCCCTGGTATCAGCAGTAATATAGGAAAAACTACTGCCAATGATTGAAAGCCCGCTACCAATAAAAGTAAGAATACATAATACAGTCAGAAACACAGGACGTACAGGTTTAGTAATAATTGATTGGGCAGGTGATTGAGTATTTTCCATTTTTATGTGAAGATTTAAAATTTCAAGAGTAAATAAATTTTATTAATCAGTAATTTACGTCAATTTTTAATACTCCGACTAAACCTGAAAACAGGCTTTGTGGCTCATATATATTTTACTGTTATTAACGACCTCACTTTTGATCAGCGTATGCAACGTATTTGCCGTACACTGTCGGCAAATGGATTTGAAGTAACACTGGTGGGAAAAAAAACAAAATCATCTGTTCCTCTCCTTAAAGAAACCTATCATCAACACCGGATGCGCTGCTTTTTTTCCAAAGGGAAAGCCCATTACCTGGAGATCAATATTCGTCTTTTAATTTATTTACTGTTCAGAAAAATAGATATTATATGTGCCATAGATCTGGATACCATCGTTCCATGTTATCTTGTTTCGAGACTAAAAAAGATAAATCGGGTATATGATGCGCATGAATTGTTTTCTGAAATGAAGGAAGTGGTAACCAGAAAGGGAGTACAGAAATTCTGGAAGGGTGTTGAAAAAAAATATATTCCACTTTTTCCCAATGGTTACACCGTATCTCAGCATATAGCAGATGAATTTAATAAAAAGTATGCTGTATTGTACCGGGTCATCAGGAACCTGCCACTATTATATACGGGCAACGGTAGTTCGCAAATGCAGGGAACTGATATGATATACCAGGGAGCCGTAAACGAAGCAAGGGGTTTTGAATTTCTTATCCCGGCAATGCAGCAAATACCTTCCCGATTATTTATTTACGGGGATGGTAATTTTATGGATCAATTGAAAAAACTGATAAAAATAAATAATGTCAGTGATAAAGTATTCCTGATGGGAATGCTGGCTCCATCAGAGCTTAGAAAAAAAACATCAGAATACCATATTGGCTTTAACCTTGTAGAAAATACCGGGTTGAACCAATATTATTCGCTGGCAAATAAATTCTTTGATTATATACATGCCGGTGTACCCCAGATAACCATGAAATTTCCCGAATATGAATATATCAATAAGGAATATGAAGTGGCAGTTTTGATTGATGATTTAGATCCCGAAAATATAGTGGCAGCTTACCGGCAATTATGCAACCGTGACTTTTACAACAGGCTACGAAACAATTGTATTAATGCAAGTGAAAAATATAACTGGCAAAACGAAGAAAAAAAACTGATTGAATTTTACTATACAATAGCGCAATAAATTATTGGAAAAATATCTTCATATAATATGTCTTGATGTACCTTATCCACCTGATTATGGTGGCGTATTCGATCTTTTTTATAAACTCAGGTACCTGAAAGAGCGTGGTGTAAAAATTATTTTGCACTGCTTTGAATATGGACGTGGGCAACAATCTGCATTAAATGAGTATTGTACAAAGGTATTTTATTATAAAAGAAATACAGGAATACGGTCAGTATCATTCACTGTTCCATATATAGTTAAATCAAGGGATGACAAAAGACTACTGCAAAATTTATCTGCTGACAACTATCCGGTTTTGCTCGAAGGTACTCACTGCACTTTTTTGCTCTGGAAAAATAAGCTCAAAGACAGAAAGGTACTATTGCGGCTGCATAATATTGAGACAGATTATTACCGGCAGATGGCAATAAATACCAGCAGCTTTATCAGGAAACTATATTATTGGAATGAATGCAGGCTATTAAGAAAATATGAACCCCGGGTTATAAGCAGGGCCGATAGTTTGCTTACGGTTTCTGAAAAAGATGCGGTACAATTAAAGCTCTTTGCAAAGCAGGCAGATTACCTTCCGGTATTTACCGGCTGGAACAATATCAGTTCCAAACCCGGAACAGGCAACTATTGCCTTTATCATGGTAATTTATCAGTGGCAGAAAATGAAGCAGCTGCCTTGTGGCTGATTGAATCAGTATTTTCAGATTTAGAAATTCCATTAAGAATTGCCGGAAGAAATCCCTCACAAAAACTTATTCATGCTGCATCCAAGCACCCGCATATTAAAATTATCAGCAACCCTGGTGATGCTGAAATGGAGCAACTGGTAGGCGAAGCTCAAATCAATTTGTTGCCTACTTTCAGTTCAACCGGTGTAAAAATAAAATTACTGCATGCTGTTTTTTGCGGTAGGCATTGTATTGTCAACAGGATGGCGGTAGAAGGTACCCGGTTAGAAGCCGCATGTATTTTTGCAAAAGATGAAAAAGAATTTCAGGTTCAGATTAAATTGATATATCACAGTCCCTTTACACAATCTCATATTGAAATCAGGAAGAATCTGCTGCAAATACATTATAACAATGCGGAAAATGCAGATAAACTAACAGCGATGATATAGTTTATTTTCTTTTATACTTAAGCACTACCGATGCTTTTTGGGTCATCGAAATTGTTTGGCCCTGGTAATTTTGATTTGAAGTTTGATTCATCCCCCCAAAAAATCTCAGTGTGTCAGATACTATACTAAACTTTGCACCACTTGGTTCACTGGTGGTAGTGGATGGAATATTGCTTATACCATCGGGAACAGAAATTAATGCACCGTTGGGTAAGTATAAAGAATCACTGCCAATCTGCTGATATTTTCCCGAGCTGCTTGATGCAGGAATATCAACTTCGAAAGGTAGTTCCTGAGCTGGTGTGGGAATCCCCCTTATAGAAGTTTGCATTTTTGCATTTGTGGAAATTGTATAACTCAAATCTGTAGAAATTATGTCAGTAGCAGTAATTTTAAGGCTGCCCTTATTGTTTATCGTTGTAGTTTTATAAGAGGTTGTTATTTCAATATTACCCAACATATCATCCGTTGCTTTACCGGTAGATGAAACATCCATATCGGCCCCAATAAAACTCCAATCTCCAATAATAGAAGTATTGCCGCTATTATTCCCATTATTGTTTGCATTATTAGAAGGAAGGCTGCTGTCAATAGAAAGTTCTTTTTGACATGAAAAGAAAATACATGAGGTAGTAGCTAATAGAATAAAGTTTATTAACGCTTTCATAGTTTGCTTTATAGTTTGTACAAAGATGCAAAAAAGCAATGATTTTTTCTAACATATATAGGGAAAAGAGTGAGACTATGAAAGGTAAAGAAAGACGTGAGAAGTTTTCACAACTCACGTCACCCGTGTTTTTTCTCGCATCAAAAAATACTGCGCTAATCTTTTATGTTCAGGTATTTTTTAACAGCGTTATAATCGTTCCAATCTACAGGCGATGCGGATGATTTACGTCCCGCTGCTGTACCTCCCGGAATTAAAATATATCTTACAGGAAGTCCCTGAAGTTTGAAGTTGGATGTTAGCTGAATCGTATTTAAGTAAAATAATGCATCAATATAAAAAGAACTACCCAAATATGGCAATGCTAAAACAGTAGGGTCAGTTGGAGTTCCATTAAAATCGGCAAATACTTTTACCATTCCTTTATTTAGGATATCCAGACTTAATTGAGGTACAGAGATAATGGCTGTATATGAAACCGTATCTACAATTGCTCCATTATGAATTGTATCCGGGAGCCATTTGGCAGTGTCTGTCCAATCGGAATAAATTACATTAGCAGTTCCGGGATCTCCTTTGTCCCCTTTTGCTCCTGCATTACCCTGTGCACCTTGTGCACCCTGAGGGCCTTGTGCACCCTGAGGACCTTCTTTGGAGCAGGAAGAAAAAGATATTGCAATTACTACTAAAAATGCAGCAAAAAGTTCCAGCGTTATTCTTTTCATAAAGTATATGTTTGTTTTGTTAATACCTCTAAAATAAGACATTTAGCAGCTAATACATTAAATGAGGATATCAATTCTGCTGAATATAAAAAAATATTCTTATTTAGACCTGCTTTTTACAGACTATTTTCTTTATCTGGGACGATGCCAACTGATCCAGGCCCGGGCATTGGCTGCATTCACCATGTCGTACTGGTCATCACTAATCTGTACCAGATAAAAGCCACCTGATTCCATAAGTTTTATAGCGGTATTAACATAAGGATTTATTGCGTCATTAGGTATATCACCCAAGTCTCCCAGGTAAGTTCCAAATCGTATACGTCCATCTGTAGTAAAAGTTGGCGCGTTGAAGGCAGTTCCAAAACTCAGGGTCAACTGACCACTTTCATTCATCAGATAACCGGCAAGGTCATAAGTGATGCCACCGCTGGTACCAAACTGCGGCCAAAATCCCAAAGCCACAAAATTTTGTATTCCCTGTAGTCCATACGCATCATCCACTCCATCCACATGAAAGCCGGTATAGGTGTACCAGAAGCTACCCTCATCTACCATAGTCTGCCACCATTTGTGTGGTGCATCTACATCCAATACCTGAGGCTTTATTATCCCTTTTATGGTAGCAGTAGTACCAACACCTACATTCCCGGTAATTGTTTGTGTTGTTCCCGACCAAACAGGGTTATAAAAACCAGATACTACCGTAGAGCCTGCCAAAAATGGCTGAGAGAACTCTATTCCATTCAATGAAAAATAAAAAGTGGTAGTGAAAGAATTCACATTTCCCTGGTCGTCAACCCAGGTAATAATAATTGTTCGGGTATTGGTATCGAAATTGAGATCGTAAGATTTCCCTCCAACCGTAAATACTTTGAAATACTGTAATATCTTTCCTAATGCATTATGAAATAGGTTAACATTGAATGCTCCGGTTGTATAGGCTTCTGCTTCCTGCTGTGTTGCTTTTACCAGCATAGCTTTACTCCCATTGACCCTGCCTGTTAGTTGAATAGTATCTATACCGGTAGAGTCGTTGAAGAAAAACTCAAAATCTGATTGTTTCCCTATGCCGTCTTTACCACCATTTACTGTTCCGTCAGGGTCTGAAAGTACATGGATATAACTGTAGGTATCAAAAATAATACTTGGTTGCTGTAATGCTTTGAGCCGGTAGCTGCTTTCTTTAAGTGTAACTGCAGAAGCCGAGTCGAAATCAGATACCATATCCACCCTGTTGGCATTATTGAACTTCAAATAAAACCCATAAGCGCCACCACCTTCTGGTTTCAGTATCATTTTCCAGCCATAAGGGGCGCCGCTGAGTTGTTCCTGGTAAGCACTCAGGCGTTTTGACAACCTTTGATCCGGTGATTCATTAAACAAATGATCATCATTCTTTCTACAGGATGATGCGGCTACAAGCAGCAACAAAAAATAAACAGATAATTTCTTCATAATCATTGAGCGATAAAAGTTCTTAATAAAGCAGACCATCTACAGCCGTCCTCACTTTTGTTTGTAACTGTGCAAAATCAATATTCCAAGCCTGCTTATAATAATTTACGATAATTGATTTCTTTGTCCGCAACCGCGATACCGCCTGATCTCTGGTAGTACCACGGTCTGAAACTCCTTCGGGAATAGAAGCAATCATTTGTTCAAACCATTCATTTCCGTTTACCAGCAAGTGAGATATCATTTCAACAAAATCATCGTCTACCGTATTCATGGAGTAAGCAGTGATAAATCCATCCCTTAGCGCTTTCTCATCCGTATAGTCCTGCCAGTTGGAGGTGATCAAGCTTGGATTGAGATTTTTGAAATCAATAGGATATAAAATATTCTGATGAAGGATATGTCCAAACTCATGCTGGATAGTCAGGAACATTTGTTTTATCCAGAAACTATCAGCTACATTATATCCCTGCATTCCTTTTACTTTGGTATAGTTAATAGCAAGAAGAATGATCTTTTTACCTCCCTCTGCCACACCAAGTTTGATAGCTCCGCTTTGCTCATAAGCCGGGCTGCCAATCATATATATTATTTTGGGAGATATTTTATTAAAAAAATCAGGGGAACCCATACTTGTATAAGGTGCTATCCAGGTTTTCCGTATAGCACTTAAAATTGGTACAATATATTCTTCTTTGGGTGGTACAATAGTGTAGCTTATATCACCAATATCTTCAAATGCATCCCATTTATATTTTGCACTGATATTATAAGGTGTGGTAAGCGAATCACTGATCCATTTATCAATATTTCCCTGTGCCCAGGTGCCGCCGCCAAGGTCTACAATATCTTCCGCTTCGGAAGGATTAAATTTTTCCTTCTCACAAGACATCAGCCCTGTCAAGATTGTTACACATAGAAACCCAATGATGACATTCTTCATAAAAGTGTTTTATTATCTGTTCAAATAAGTAATACCGGAAAGTTTTACTTCATCCGGTAATTTTAACTGCCTCAGCTTATCGTCAGGACCTATTTCAAGTGTTTTTGTTACTACTCCGCCGGTACCTACAAATTCATGAGTTACCGTAAGTCCATATCTCAAAATGTCAAACCAGCGCATGCCTTCGTGAACAAATTCTATACGGCGCAATTCCAAAATATATTTTACTAAAGCTTCCTGTATAGAATAGTCATTGTTGTAATGTTGTCTCACTTTAGTCTGTGTAACTGTTCTGTTAGCAGGAAGTGTACCAGGGGTTACTCCTGTAAGCCTTGTACTTAAGAAAAGGTTGATATCTTTAATAGCTGCATCATAATTGCCCAGGTAGGCATTTGCTTCGGCTTTATTAAATAATACTTCTTCTGTTGTGAAAAGGCATATAGTACCATAAGCCAATCCAAAATCAGAAGTCGGATTGTCTTGTGCAAAGTCGGTATAGTTGAGTTTGGGAACTCCCGGGTTTTTTTGAGATCCAACAAAACCGGTAATATAAGCCCAGTTTCCACCGGTTACTTCAAGCGGAGTATCAAAAATTTCATTTTTTATACCAGGTGTAAGCGCATACCGGTACCTTATAAAACTTAGTGCATAAGTATATATTGAAGGACAGGTCATCAGCAACAGGTTAGCGGGTTCTGTTGTCTTTTGATATTCTGCCGGAAGATTATTAATTCCATAAGTTTGATATGTGGTATTCCAGGGACGAAGATTAGGCAGGAGGTCGGGTACTGCGGTGTTGGCATATTGCACTGCTTTCTCATAATCTTTTTTGTATAAATAAAATCTCGCTGCAAATGCATTGGCAGCCGCCCGTGTGAAATGATAACGGGGTACCTTATACGAAGCATCGTCAAGTAAGGGTAAACCTTCCAGGAGGTCTTTTTCAATTTTCTCATAAACATCTGCCACCGTACCCCTGCTGTATTGTTTATTAACTACGGTTTCCGGTTCCGTTACATAGGGTACACCTGGGTTGGAACTTGCCGAACCTGGGTTGTATGGTTTTGCATACAATGTAACCAACATGAAATGTGCATAAGCCCTTGCCACCAATGCTTCGCCTTTCTGGCTTTGATAATCTTTTGTTTTAGACGCTTCATTACAGGCCTGCAATGCCTGGTTGGCCGAAGCTATGGCCGTATAGCAGGCATACCAGTAATTGTCGGGCGAATCCTGATCGGAGTTAGGGACATTTTCAAACGCATAAGGCGCCGAATTAGTAACATCCGCTTCACCGGAGCCTTTATCACCGGCATTATCCGACATCGCTTCTGCAAATGCCATATAACTACCCTGGGGATAAGCACTTGCCAGCAGTTGTGATACTTTTGCCGGATCTGTAAGCTTTGCCCTGTTATCGGGTTCCCTTTCAAGATACTTATCACAGGAACCCAGCATTACAAGCAACACCAATGCACAACTAAGTTTATACTTCATAGTGTATCTTTTATTACAATCCTACTTTTAATGATAATGTTATTTGCTTTTGCACAGGTTGCGCTACGCCGCCAGCGTTAAAAAATTCAGGATCCTGACCTTTCAATTTTTTGTCCGCATATATCAGCCACGGATTGATAGCAGCAGCAGTGATGGAAACTGTTTTAAAGAAATTGGTTTTCTGCAGCATTTCCGGGGGTAGTTGATAGGTAAGCGATACTGTTTTTAACCGGATAAAATCTCCTTTTGCCACACGTTCAGTGGAATAATTATAGTTATTGTAGGGATAGTTGAACGGAGTGGCATTAGTGAGCACGTATTGATAATAATCCATTATTGATGGGACATTAGTAATGGATTGATCGCCTGGCATTACCCATCTGTCGTAAAACTCTTTGGGTGATGCATCCCATTCAGAATAACTGTTTTTAAATGCGGGATTTAGCCGGATCATATTCCCGGCCTGATAGGTAATAAATATGTTTAGAGAAAAGGACTTGTATGTAAATGTATTGTTTAACCCACCTGTAAATTTAGGATCAACAGAGCCTTCAAATTTAAGATTTCGGATACTATCCGACTGCATAAATACTGCAGAGGTAGTTTTCCCTTCTTCATTTATAAATTCAGGCACGCCGGTTGTAGCATTCAGTCCGGCAAACTTTATAGAGAACAGGCTGTTTACAGGATAACCCAGCAGGTTGCCACCTTCCTGTTTTACCAGGTCAAATATGCGAGGCAGATATTCTGACCTGGTGATTTTATTGGTATTATAACCAAAGGTGAGATTGATTTTCCAGTTCCAGTTCTTTCTTATAATAGGCTGGCCTCCTAACAATAGTTCTGCACCCTGTGAGGTCATATCCGCATAATTAGCAGTTTTGATGAATTCTCCGCCTATACCAGAGGTTTTTATCATACCGATCAGATCGAAGCTCCTGCGGTGATACACGTCAATACTGGTCGTAATTCGGTTGTTAAATAATCCTGCATCCAATCCAATATTTGCAGTATAGTTTTTTTCCCAGGTAAGATCGTTATTTGCAAGATTGGCGATATAAATGATGGTTTCCACATCCGTAAGGTAAGGACGATGAATATTGATATTACGCAGGATAATATTGGAATTGGTAGCCGGTCCCATACTGGCGGTAAGTCCATAACTGGCCCGTAATTTTAAATAATTCACTGCTTCAACATCACGTAAGAAACCTTCTTCATTAATGTTCCATGCACCGCCAAAACTCCAGGTAGGCAACCATCTTGCCTGACGCGATGCACCAAGCCGGTTGGAACCATCGTACCTCACTGTTCCGTAAAAATTATATTTATGGTTATAAGTGTACTGGGCATTAAAATAAAAGGCTGCAAAACGATCAAAGTCTTTGCTCATGCCATAGTAAGGAAAGTTTTGCTCAATCATTTGCTTGAGTATCCTGAAATCGGGTGTAGCCACTCCCCCATTATCATACTGGTAGCCATAACCGTTGGATGATGCATTCTGGCGATCAGAATATTTAATTTGTTGCCCTATGAGGATATTCAGGTCATGTTCATCATCTGCTCCAAACGTATTGGCATAGTTAAGGCTGTTACGCACGTCAAAGTTTAATAACTGATCTTCTACCCGGTTATAAAACCCACCATAAGGCAATACCACTACCTTTTCAGCACTGGGATTTTCCGGATCCTGGTACAGGAAAGGATTGTTTCTTCGTATTTCAGATGTTCCGGCAGCCCGGTATGCATTGGCCATGTTGGTATTTTCATTCACTTCCTGTTCACGGGTAGAACGAACATAGCGTATAGCGCCAATAAATTCGTAACGCAAATGTTCGGTAAACTTATAGGTAGCTTCTCCCTGTAGTTTAAGGTCTATGACATTAATCTTAAGCCTGTTGTTTTCAAGTTCAGTAAGAATATTAAAGGGGGCAAAATTCCGGGTAAAATACTCTCTTTCTCCCTGGTCATCAAATGCAGTTAATGCCCGGTTTGTATTTAAGGCAAAGCTGAATGGATTAATATCGAAGTTTCGGTCATATCCACCTGTAACTACATTCGCAGTCCTTGAAATTGTACCCGGTGCTTCCTGTTGCCGGTAAGAACCTGTGGTCAAAAATCCAGCAGAAAATTTATCGGAAAATTTATAGTTATTTCTAAAGTTGAGGGTGTATCTTTTTACATTATCAGCCAGCGTCCAGCCATTATCGTTATAAAAGCTGGTTGAAAAGAAAGATTGTAACCTGTCGGTTCCGGAAGAAATACTTAATGAATGCTCCTGGACGAATGACTGACGAAACAATAAATCAAACCAGTCTGTATTTGCTTTTGCATACCGCAGCAGGTACTCCCGCTTGGCCTCCTGGGTATTAGGCATAGCAAAACTACCGTCAGGTAACACCTCATTAATTAAATCATAATACTTACCATATACACCGTAATTTCCTGCTCTGAGCGCATTGGTTGTGAGCCAGCCTTTACGGTCCAGCTCGGACAATACAGACATCTGCTCTACTGAATTCATAATATTATAATCCGTATACCGGGGTTTAAACTGAGTGCTGTAATTGCCGGTATAATTAATTATCTGCCGTCCCGATCGCCCTTTTTTAGTAGTAATCACCACTACCCCATTCATTGCTCTGGCTCCATATAAAGCCGTAGCGGCAGCATCTTTCAGGATGTCAAAACTTTCTATATCATTTACATTAATTCCGGCTACAGAAGAACCCAACAGGGTGGTTGGATCCCCACTGGCAAGCTGATCGTTGGATATATTTACAATATCTTCAAGCACCACACCATCAACTACCCACAATGGTTTATTTTCACCATTAATTGAAGTGGCACCTCGTATCCTGATTTTTGGTGCAGCACCGAATGTACTCGATACATTCTGAATAGACACCCCGGCAGCCCGGCCTTCCAACATACGACTCACATCAGCCACTCCATCTATTTTTACATCAGCGGCTTTTAAGGATGTGGCAGCACCGGAAAACTTCTTTTTATCCAGGTTTTGAAAACCGGTAACAATAACTTCTGATAAAGCACCATCTGCTTTTGCAAGTGAAACAGGTAAGAAAGACTGTCCCAGGAAAATCATAGTTTTAGGAGTTCTCCCGATAAATGTAAATTCAAGCTGATCGCCGTTTTGAACTCCAATCACAAACTCGCCTGAGGCATTGGTGGTAGTTCCCCTGTGTGAGCGAAGGTTTTCTATTGAGACTCCATTTAGTGGAGTATTGTCATCAATATCAGTTACTTTACCTTTTAATATTATGGTATCCTGAAGGGATGTCATCCCCGGGAAGTCATTTTTATTTCCGCTACCGGCCAATACACCCAAACCTGATAACATACAAAGTGTGAAAAATAAGAAAATGGAGAAAAAGTGATCAGAGATATTAGATTTCCTCATAGCAGGGAATTTAAGTATGCTTTAATAGGACAACGATCATCACCAAAACGTTGACTATAAAAAAATATTTTTTTACTAATCTACGAAGGTAAGGTTAAGAAGGTTTACAAGAAGGTTTACAAGAACTTTTCTAAGAATGACAAGTATATTATCTTCGCGTTTCCTTTAATACTCTGACTGAGCTTATCAAGTGAAGATTTTTTAAAGGATAACAATACATAGAAATTAAATTTATATACAAATGAAAAAATACAGTGCAGGAGTTCTGTTTGGTAAAGAACTTGAAGCCCTTTATAATGATGCGAAAGACAACCAGTTTGCTTTGCCCGCCGTAAATACTATTGGCACCAACACTATCAATGCCGTGTTGGAAACAGCCGCTAAAGTAAATTCTCCTGTTATTGTTCAGTTCTCTAATGGAGGCGCACAATTTATAGCCGGTAAAGGGATGCCGAATGATAATCTGCAGGCAAATATTAGCGGTGGAGTTTCCGGTGCATTGCATGTACATAATGTAGCAAAATATTATGGTGTTCCTGTAGTATTGCATACCGATCATGCAGCTAAAAAATGGCTTCCCTGGGTGAGTGGGTTACTGGATGCAGGAGAACAATATTACAAAGAAAAGAAACAACCACTTTTCAGTTCACACATGCTCGATCTTAGTGAAGAATCTATTGAAGAAAATATAGAAACTTCAACTAAATTCTTCAAACGTATGGCGCCATTGGGTATGAGCCTTGAAATAGAACTTGGCGTAACCGGCGGTGAAGAGGATGGTATTGATAACAGTGATGTAGAAAACGACAAGCTGTATACTCAGCCACAGCATGTGGCATATGCTTATAAAGAATTAGGGAAGGTTGGAAATATGTTTACTGTTGCTGCAGCATTTGGAAATGTACATGGCGTGTATAAGCCCGGTAATGTTGAGCTCCGCCCGATTATATTGCACAATAGCCAGGTATATATAGAAAAAGAATTGAAGACAGGTCCCAAGCCGGTATATTTTGTATTTCACGGCGGAAGCGGCTCACCTCAAAATCAAATTCGTGAAGCCATCGGCTATGGCGCCATTAAAATGAACCTTGATACCGATTTGCAATGGGCGTTTTGGGAAGGAGTGCTAAATAATTATAAGAAAAATGAAGCTTATCTGCAAGGTCAACTTGGCAATCCTGAAGGTGAAGATAAGCCTAACAAAAAATTCTACGACCCAAGGGTGTGGTTGCGTAAAGGCGAAGAATCATTTATTAAACGCCTGGAGATAGCATTTGAAGATCTGAATTGCATCAACCGCAACGCCTGATTATAAACAGGCTACCAGCTAAGGCACTTTCCTGAGAATCGGGAAGTGCTTTTTTATTACCTGTCTGCGAAGCAGCAATTAATTCTGAATGTAAATTAAGCCAAAAAATTCAAAATTGCATGTTGTTGTCAGCTTGTCTTTTTATAATTAAATACAGCCCAGGAATTAAATAATATGGCAAAGATTCCCAGCTTTATAAGTGAAGGAGTAATATCACTAAAACCACTACCCTTTAGTATTATCATCCGCATCATTTCAATAAGATAAGTGGCCGGATTGAGTTGCGATATTATTTTTGCCCAGCCGGGCATACTTTCCGTTGGGGTATAAAGTCCACCCATTAGTATGAAAATCATCATAAAAAAGAACATGATAAGCATGGCCTGCTGCTGCGTATCGCAATATGTAGAAATTAATAACCCAAACCCTAGAATTGCGAAGAGATACATTGAAATACTTGCATATAATACCCACAAACTGCCTACTGGTACAATACCAAACACCACCCATGCCACAATCAACCCAATACTAAAAATAATATTACCCAGAATCCAGAAGGGAATAAGTTTTCCGATGATAAAATAATGTTTCTTTATAGGAGTAACATTAATCTGTTCTATGGTACCCACTTCTTTTTCCTTTACAATATTAAGCGAAGACATAAATCCACCAACCATGGTAACCAGTATTGCCAATATACCCGGCACCATAAAAAAGTAATAATTCATTTCGGGATTAAACCAGTTGGAAGATCGTATATCAATTACCGGAAATGGACTGAATGATTCGGGGGTAACCCATTTTAATCTGATATCATTATTATAGTTTTTAATTATCTCTCCGAGATAAGCGCCTCCAAGACCTGCTTTAACCCCATTGATAGCATTGACAGCCACAAACAATTTTTGCTCATTTTCTTTTATAAGCCCCTTTTCAAAACCGGATGGAATTTCAAGAATGAGATCCGCCTTGTCGCTTTCAATACTTTTAAGCGCCGATTTGAATGAATTAGTATAATCTGTAAGACGAAAATAACCTGAAGCGGTAATTTTAGATATCAACTGCCGGGAATAAACACTGTGGTCGTGATCGGCTACAGCAAGATTGATATTCTTAACTTCATAGTCTGCTGTAAAGGGTATAACGATCAACTGAACAATAGGCATTACAAAAATAGCAACGCGAATAGTTTTATTACGCAGTATCTGACTGAATTCTTTTTTCAGCAAAAACTTAAGTGTTCTCATGCCAGCCTTATTTTAAAACTTTTCAAACTTACTACCAGGAAAAAAATAGTCATCCCGGTGAGTATTAACACTTCTTTCCATATTGCCCCAAATCCGAGCCCTTTAATCATAACTGCTTTTATTATGATATTAAACCATTTTGCGGGTACTATATTAGAAATTACCTGAAGTACTACAGGCATATTTTCAATGGGAAACATAAAGCCACTAAGCATTACGGTTGGCAGCAACATGCCCATCAGAGAAATTGTCATGGCATCCTGCTGCGTAGAAGTTTTGATGGAAATAAGTATACCAAGGCTCAGGCAGGCAATAATATATAATGTACTCACTGCAATTAATAATAGAATACTTCCATTGATGGGCAGTCCGAGTAATGCAACACTTAGTACCAAAATAGTCAGGATATTTATGAACGATAGTAATAAATAGGGAATAGCTTTTGCAAGTATAATCAGCATGGGCCTCAAAGGGCTTACCAGTAATACTTCCATGGTGCCTGTTTCCTTTTCCTTCACAATGGATATCGCCGTCATCATTACACATACCAGCATTAGAACCAGCGCCATCACCCCGGGCACCATTGAATGAACACTTTTTTGCTGGGGATTATAGAGCATCCGGATTTCAGTAGAAATGCGATAAGGTAGATTTAAGTTAAGGTTCAGATTATGCTGATACTCTAAAATAATAGCAGAAATATAGTTGGTGACGGTAGTGGCTACATTGGGGTCCGATGCGTCAGCTATTACCTGCACCTCTGCGGTATGCAGATGCATCAGGTCATTGTAAAAATTTGAAGGGAATATGAGTGCCATTTTTATTTTTCCCTTTTTAAATTCCTCTTCTATCTGCTTTGGACTTACAATATTTTGCTGAATTTTAAAATAATGACTGGCTTCAATTTTAGAAATGATTTGCTGTGTGGCCCGGTCTTGTGATTGATCCATAATCACAATCTTTGAGTCTTTAACCTCATTGGTAAGTGCAAAGCCAAACATTAAGATTTGTGCAACCGGCATTCCAAACAATATAAACAGTGTTCTTCTATCCCGAAAAACATGATAAAACTCCTTACGCACAAATGCTAAAAATTGTTTCATTTATTATTATTTACAATCACAAATTTTACTCAATCCGCTTTGCTCCTCTGGCCAACTGATAAAATACCTGATCCATAGATGGCACATTAAACTGATGCTTCAGATTTGACGGGGTATTCAGTGCTTCAATTTTTCCGTCAACCATAATTGAAATCCTGTTACAATATTCCGCTTCATCCATATAATGGGTAGTAACAAAAACCGTCATTCCATGGTGAGCAACTTCGTATATCATATCCCAGAATTGTCTGCGGGTAACAGGATCAACACCACCTGTAGGTTCATCAAGAAATACAACTGCCGGGTTGTGCAATACTGCGACAGAAAATGCAAGCTTTTGTTTCCAACCCAGTGGGATCCCCGATACCAACTTTTTGGCTTCCTTTTCCAAATCCAGATCATGCAGCAATTGTTTTGATTTAGATTTTAACTGCTGGTTATTCAAGCCATATATCCCTCCAAAAAAATGTATATTTTCCAGTATCGTCAGATCTTCATACAATGAGAATTTCTGACTCATATACCCGATATTTTTTTTGATCTGTTCGGTTTGTTTATATATATCAAACCCGGCTATAGTTGCCTTGCCCGATGTGGGTTTAGATAAGCCGCAGAGCATGCGCATGGCCGTAGTCTTACCTGCCCCGTTTGCTCCAAGAAAACCAAATATCTCCCCTTTCCCTACCTCAAAGCTGATGGCATTGGTAGCTGTAAAATCTCCAAACTTTTTTGTGAGCTTTTCGGCTTTTATTACATACTCTGCCATGTTATTCTCTTAAAAGTTTTATAAAACAATCTTCAACAGTAACTGTTGCTTTCTTCCATTCAATTTCGGTTAGCCCTTGCTGTTGCAGGTAGGACTGTACATCTTCCGGTGATATACCAGAAGGAGAGAGTACAACATGTACATATTCACCAAAAGAATAACTCCCGGAAATATTAGTATTGCGTTGCAATGTCCTGAGCAGATCATACATATTGCCTGCTTTCACCGCAAAAAGCCGATCCGGTAATTTATTGATTATAGCCTGTGGCGTATTGATGGACAAAATTGTTCCTTTCTGCATCAGTGCTATTCTGTCGCAAAGCACTGCCTCGTCCATATAAGGTGTGGAAACCAGTATAGTAATGCCCTGTGTTTTCAAACGTTTCAGCATTTCCCAAAACTCTTTTCTCGAAACCGGATCGACACCTGTAGTTGGTTCATCCAGAAAAAGTACATCCGGTTTATGTATTAGTGCACAACACAAAGCGAGTTTTTGTTTCATTCCACCGGAAAGTTTGCCGGCTTTCCTTTTTTTGAAGGGTTCAATCTGAATATAGATATCCTTTATAAGATCATAGTTTTCTTTTACTGTAGTTCCAAATACCGTTGCAAAAAAATTAAGATTTTCTTCAACAGTAAGATCAGTATACAATGAAAATCGACCCGGCATATATCCAATTTGCTTTCTAATCTGTTTATAATCTCTTTGAATATCCAGTCCACCAACTGTGGCCGTTCCATTCTCGGGTAATAAAAGAGTAGTGAGCATTCGGAATATTGAAGTTTTTCCCGCACCATCAGGGCCAATTAATCCAAATATTTCCCCCTTACTAACGGTAAAGGACACCCCATTTACTGCAGTTACTTTGTCTTTGCCGTAAATTTTTGTAAGATTATGTGCTGATACAACGTCCATATTTTAGAATTTTACATCGGCATACATACCCAATTTTAATGCCCCGTCATTCAGTACTCTGATCTTCACTGCATATACAAGGTTGGCTCTTTCGTCTCGGGTTTGAATAGTTTTTGGGGTAAATTCTGCTTTGTCACTTATCCATTCCACCGTTCCATTAAAGTGTTTCACGCTGTCATTGCCCGTATCAATCATCACATCTGCTTTTTGATTGATTTTCACCTTTGCCAGTTGATCACCGGTAATATAAGCCCGTAAAATTAAAGTAGAAAGGTCTGCAACTTTATACAGAGGTTTACCTGTTGCAGCCATTTCATTCGCTTCAGCATATTTAGTCAGCACAGTTCCTGCCGGCCCGTTAATGATCCTGCATTTACTAATTTGGTCATTTAATTGCTCAATTTGTGCAAGCAGGGGCAATACATCACTGCGCAAACCGGAGCTTTGGGTATTGAGTGCCGATACCTGTGCCGCATCCTGTTTTTTTATAACCATCAATTGTTTTTCAGATTCATCAACCTGTGCGTTGATATCATCCAATTGTTTGAGTGTTGCGGCTTCGGCTTTCACTAAATTTTGAATCCGTATTTGTTCCCGTTTAAGGTTGTCGAAACGTACTTGCAAAGCAGCAAGTTGTTGTTTGTAATAACCTGTTTGTATTATGATATCAGGCAACCGGCTACCCATTGCTTTTATCTGAGCCTCCAACTGCTTCTTTTTGAGAGTAAGTTGAGTGCTGTCAATAAATCCAACAATTTCACCGGCTTTCAATATTTGACCTTCTTCTATATTGAAGGCTTCAATAGTTCCTGTCGCTTCTGCGGAAATGATGGTTTCTACAGCTTCAAAACTGCCTGAAGCATCATAAGCATTATCCTTGTCTGTGCAGGAAATGATAAGTGCCTGAAATAAACCGAATATCATTATTATCCAAAAAAGCTTCGAAGGATTGTTATATAAATGTTTCATTCGTTTAAGAAATTTTAATGTTGCTATGCAGAATTAATTATTGATTAGTTGTCCATTTCAGGGTATAGGCTGTGAGCAATAACTGTATTTCATGCAGTATACGATTTTGTTTTGCCTGATCTTCGGCGTAAACTTCACGTATATAGTCACTTGCTGTAATAACACCATTTCCCAATTGAGCTGCTGCTGTTTTTTTAATATTCTCTCTAAGGGTTATTATTTCATTATCGGTATTGAGCAATGACTGCCATTTTTCTTCTTCTGTTTGTTGTTGCTTAATTAGCAAGGAGGTGTTAAAAAGGAATGTTTGCTGTTGCAGATCTGTAGTATGTTGTCTGATATCTATAAGTAATTTTTCTTTTTTTGCGGTATACCATCCGGATAATGACCAACGGAGCCTGATACCCCCTAAATAGTAGCTCTCAAATTTATCACTCAGCATATTAAGAGCCGGCTTTCCCATACCTCCCTGTACAAATAACCCGAATTGAGGAAGGTTTTTTGCTATTACCATTTTTTTCTGTTCTGCAAATAAATTTATTTGCTTATTGTAGAGCAACAACTCTGGTCTGTTGATTTCGAGGGAAACGGAAGGCAAAGTGGGTTTTATCAAAACAGTATTCTCATCTATATTATTATTGATAAATAATCCAAGCATAGCAGTATATGACTTGCGCATTGCTTTTAATTCAATGACCCGCTGATTAGTTTGAATAATTTCAGCTTTCAGAATATCGGCATTACTTTTCAGTGCGGCACCATTAGCTACAAGCGCTTCTGTTTTTTTTAACATGCTCTCAATGCTATTCCTGGTAATACCCACCTGCACGATCTGTTCGTCTATCATCAGTATCCCTAAAAACAATTGGTTTATCCTGTCTTTTAGTTTGTAGAGTTCCACTTCAAGCGACTGCTCTTCTACTTCGTTATTGATCTGCTGCAGCTTCTTTTGATGCCTGATGATGCCACCATCGTAAAGTACCTGAGTTGCCTCACCATACAGTTTGTATTGATCTTTAGCAGGAGCAGGTATATCAATACCCGGAAATTTTACCGGCAACCGAGTTACCTCTGACTGATATGTTGCCTGACCATTGATATTGATTTGCGGCAGATATCCCTTTACAATATTATCTATCAAATATTGGCCACTCTTACTGATAAGGTCATGCTGTTTACTAAGAGGATAATTTTGTTTTGCCAGTTCATAACAGTTTTCTAATGAAAGTGACTGTGATGAAGCAGTGAAGAAAAACAATGTGCTAATGCAGCATATAATACTTTGTTTCATTCTCTGTAATATTTACAATTTACATTTTGGTATTCCAGTATTTAATTATTTTACTTTTATCATCGCTTTGGCCCATTTTGGCACTAGTTTTTTTCTTTCTTCCATCATGGCCGCAAACATCTGTGAATTAAGTGCATCTGTAGATTGTATAATTGGTTTGGCGATAAAAGGGAAAATGGTCAATCCAAGAATGGAAACCACAAAATGCAGGGGGTGGATTGAAGGTTGCTTTTCTTTTAGTTGTAATATTAAATGTGAATTAATAATCAGATTTTGTACCTGGAACTTCCTGAACAAATCTGAATCATGCCTTAGTTCACTCATAATAAATAAGGGGAGGTCAGGATTTTGAAGCAGCATATCCACATAATACGATACTATCAGCTCAATTTTCCTGTCAAGAGTACTGTTTACATCATTTACTATGGGTGTAATTAGTCCGAAAAACTGGGCCATCCGTTCTTCCATAACTATCCCGAAGAGTTTCTCTTTACTCCTGAAATAATAATTAAGAAGGGCAAGATTTATTCCTGCTTCTTCAGCAATATCACGTGTTCTTGTAGCCGCATATCCCTTTTTCGTAAAAACATGCCTAGCCGCTTCTTTAATTTTTTCTTCTGCTGATGCTGTTTTAGAAGGTTTTGATTTTGCCATTGTTTTTGTATGACCCCAAAGGTATATTTATTTATTTGATTTAAACAAATAAATTAATCATTTGATTAATTTATTTGTTTAAATTAATAGAATACAATTACTCATGGCTGAATAATCAGGTTAAATAGCTTTGATAAAATATGCAGGGAAATGAAATGAAGTTAGAATTAGTTAGTTTTTGATCGTTCTCCAAATAGCAGGCTCCCGATCCTGACCATATTGCTGCCTTCATCAATGGCTATATGATAGTCGGCACTCATGCCCATAGAAAGTGTAGTAAATGTTAATTCCGGCGAGTGATTGGAAAACAGTATATTCATCCGGTCATATATTGTTCTCAGACGCCGGAATTCTGTTCTGATCTGGTCGTGGTTTTCGGTAAAAGAGGCCATCCCCATCAATCCCTTCACTGAAACATTTTGCAAACCGGGTACAAGGTTTGCTATTTCTTCCAGTTCATTTTCATCCAACCCAAATTTAGTTTCTTCCATTGCAATATGCACCTGCAGTAAAACTGGAAATACCCTGTTGTGTTTTATTGCCTGCTTATTAATTTCCTGTAAAAGTTTCAGGCTGTCTACCCCATGAATCATATACACAAATGGTATAAGAAATTTTACTTTATTAGATTGAAGATGCCCGATAAAATGCCATCGGATATCCGTAGGCAGTTGTGCTTGCTTTTCCACCAGTTCCTGTACATAGTTTTCGCCAAAATCTCTTTGTCCAAAATCATATAACTGTTGAATATCCGCTATCGGCTTGGTTTTGGATACTGCTACGAGGGTAACATTTTTGGTATTGAGGTCTTCAATAATTTCTTTAAATACAGTTTCGTTAATAGCCATAACAATGCGAACTTACGATGGAATTGTCAATTAAGGAACCCTGCATTTATCAAATGAGACTGTTTTTTACCGCAGTGTTCGCAGAGTTTTTTTGCAAAGAGCGGGGAGTACGTTTCATGCTAATATGCCATGCCCCAAATAAGAAAAAATCCTTATCATCGTTACTTCCTCCGCGCCGTTGCGTGAAAAAAAGTTTTGCTTTTGTGTATGACATAAAAGTGTTATCAGCAATAGCAGATTAAACATTACTGGTTGTTCATCAACTACAAAACTGACATGCTTATTTGAGTATACTTCTTCCAATCACAATCCTTTGTACCTCACTGGTACCTTCATATATCTGGGTAATCTTTGCATCACGCATAAGCCGCTCTACATGGTATTCCTTCACATAACCATATCCCCCATGAATCTGCACGGCTTCAGTAGTTACCCACATAGCCGTTTCAGATGCATATACTTTTGCCATAGAACTGCTCAGCGTGTAATCAATTCCGTTATCCTTTTCCCAGGCAGCACGAAGACATAGGAGTCTTGCTGCCTCAATACGGGTGGCCATATCAGCTAGTTTAAACTGGACGGCCTGGTGCTGGGCAATTTCTTTTCCAAAAGCTTTGCGTTCTTTGGAATATACCACAGACCGCTCATAAGCCCCAGATGCAATACCAAGTGCCTGAGCTGCTATACCTATACGGCCACCAGCCAAAGTTTTCATGGCAAAAGCGAATCCAAATCCATCATCACCTATACGGTTTTCTTTCGGCACTTTCACATCCTGAAACATAATGGAATGAGTGTCGCTTCCCCGGATACCCATTTTGTTTTCCTTAGCCCCTACCGTTATACCTGTTGAATTTTTTTCAACAATAAATGTATTGATACCTTTACTGCCTTTGGCTATATCAGTTTGTGCCATCACGAGGTATACACTGGCATTACCACCATTGGTAATCCAATTTTTTGTTCCATTCAGTATATAGTGGTCTCCTTTATCTTCTGCTATAGTATGCTGCGATGTAGCATCACTGCCGGCTTCGGGCTCACTTAGTAAAAAAGCGCCGATATATAACTTATTATCTTTTTTGCCTTGTGCCAGAGGAGTAAGATATTTCTGCTTCTGCATCTCATTGCCGTAGTGCTCCAACCCCCAGCATACCAGACTGTTATTAACACTCATACAGACACTCACACTGGCATCAACTTTACTGATCTCCTCCATTGCAAGCACATAGCTAATGGTATCCATTCCACTGCCACCATAATCCGGAGAAGTCATCATACCTAAAAAGCCTAAATCGGCCAGCTTTTCTATTTGTTCTTTGGGGAACTTTTGCTTTTCGTCGCGTTCTATCACGCCGGGAAGACATTCAAGTAAGGCAAAATCCCGTGCAGCTTTTTGTATTGTTTGTTGTTCTTCGGTGAATTGAAATTGCATATTGTTTTTCTTTGAGCATAACAAAAATAACAGAAATCACCTATCAAACTAACAACTGTTCATATTAATAATAAAGGGTAATACAGGATAATCAATAAGGGGGAAAGTCTCAGCTATCTTGCATGCCGTTTTTGAAGTATTTCAGCAACATCCTTTAGTCGGTATCCCTTTGCATTCAGGAGTAGCAGGTAATGAAACAGCAGGTCTGCAGATTCATTAAGGAAAAGGTCATCATTATTGTCCTTGGCTTCTATCACGGTTTCAACTGCCTCCTCCCCTACTTTTTGCGCAATTTTATTTATGCCCTTATGAAAGAGTTTAGATATATACGATTCCTCTGGAGATACTTTTTTTCGCAGTTCAATAATATCTTCCAGATAATAGATGAAATCCTGTTTATGGTTCTTTTCATTCCAGCAGGTGTCTGCACCGGTATGACAAACCGGCCCAAGCGGATGTGCTTTTATTAAAAGCGTATCATTATCGCAATCAACTGCGGCTGATTTTAATTCAAGAAAATTACCGCTCTCCTCACCTTTTGTCCAGAGTCTCTTTTTAGTACGGCTATAGAA
Organism: Bacteroidota bacterium; assembly: GCA_018268105.1. Lineage (GTDB taxonomy): Bacteria > Bacteroidota > Bacteroidia > Chitinophagales > Chitinophagaceae > Agriterribacter. The sequence continues at coordinate 32,463 of JAFDXG010000023.1, forward strand.
TGTAACCCTGCCCGACTGCATCGTTTCATTCCAGGCTTCTTCATTCATAAAACCCAGCATCAGCACTTTATCAGTATCTACATCCTGAATGACAGCCGGAACCAGACCATCGCTGTATTTCCCAAAATCTATTTTCATGCTTCTCTTTTGTGTCTTATTTTATTTTATCTTATAAAACCTGCAAGGTAATGCAATAACAGGAGAGATATTGTTGTCCCGGACATGAAAGTGGCAACTGAATTTTCTATTAATTCTTCTTTAGCTTTTTAGAAGACTTTGCTTTTTTATTAAACTCAAGACAAAGATTCAACCAAAATTCAAAATCTCTTTTGTTTTTAAATCCCTGCGGTTCTACATAACAATAACCCTTAATTTCCTTTTTCTTCATAATCATTGGCAGATATCCATCTTTATTCTCCAATTGCTCCTGTATTGCGGGGTCAAAACGACACATTAAATTATTTCCACTAACGTTAATGCACATTTTCCCGTTGATCATAAACACCAAACCTTTAAACATTTCTTTTTCCTGTATTTCGATATCTGGGATTTCATGAAGAAAATCCCGAATTCTGTCAGCGAGCCTGATATCATAAGTCATGGAAAAAAGTTTACAGTTAAATATTTTACTTAAGTTCCTACATGCGAACCTCAATCGCCTTCGAAAATAAATATTGTTTCAATTCCGGGATACTTATTTCTTTAAAATGAAAAATACTTGCCGCCAATGCCGCATCTGCCTTACCTTCTTCAAAAACAGTTACAAAGTGTTGCATGGAGCCGCCGCCGCCACTGGCGATAACGGGAACGGGTAACTGAACCGATAAAGTTTTTGTAATATCAAGTGCGAATCCCTGTTTGGTACCGTCGTGATTCATGGAGGTAAGCAATATTTCTCCCGCTCCCAGATCAACGGCTTGTTTTGCCCAGTCCTCACAGCGGGTATCCGTTTTTGTTCTGCCACCATTGAGATACACATACCATTCTCCATCATCTTCTTTTCTGGTATCTATAGCCAGTACTACACATTGGCTACCGAACTCGTTTGCCAGTTCACTAATCAATTGTGGCTGCTTAAAAGCAGCAGTATTTACAGAAATTTTGTCGGCCCCGTTTTGCAGCAGCACATTTACATCCTGCACACTACTGATACCACCGCCAACAGTAAATGGTATATTGATATGATGTGAAATGCGATTTGCAAGCTCGCTAAGTGTTTTTCTTTTTTCAACTGTAGCTGTTATGTCCAAAAAAACAAGTTCGTCAGCGCCCTGCTGTGCGTATAATGCCCCCAGCTCTACCGGGTCGCCTGCGTCCCTGAGATTTACAAAATTGGTTCCCTTTACGGTCCTTCCGTCTTTAATATCGAGGCAGGGTATGATTCGTTTTGTGAGCATGGGGAAATTTGAGATTACAGGATATTATTTATAGTTCGGAGTTTGAGGTTTTTTGTTTATCGTTATGGCTGACGATTTCTAAATTTTTGTCCTTTTATATTTGATTTATTAAGGTAATTCATAAAAGAAGCAATTCCTGCGCTTAACCTTTCATATTCAGCATACAATTCATTAAACTCATTTTGTGCAACAAAACCTTGATCAAGTGCCCGGTACATCTGTGACTTTACTTCGCCACAGGAACCTTTAGCAATTCCTAAAAAATTAATAAACTCAAGGCGCGAGGCTCTTTCAAACCCCTCTGCTATATTATCCATATCTGATCCGGCTGAGGATTTTACTTGCTCTTTGAATTTAAATTCTTTTGTAAAAAATTTCTTTCTGAGTAAGCTGAAATATTTTTAAAGACAATGATCTTGCCTGTTTCCATATTTCCAGTTCTTCGAATCTTAAAATAGCTGGCATTATTTTTAGATTAGCAATCTAAAACTACTAACAATAAACTAAAAACTTCCTAACTCGTCAATTTTTATCCTTCCTTCATATATCGCTTTGCCTATAATCACTCCCTTGCAGCCGGCCTGGCGAAGGGCATCAAGGTCGTGCATATTGCTCACGCCGCCGCTGGCGATAAAATTCAGTTCCGGAAATTTTGAAGTAATGTTTTTATACAATTCAATTGCCGGACCTTCCAGTTTACCATCTTTACTGACATCAGTACAAAAAAGTTGTTTAATCCCATGCTGTATATATTTTTCTATAAAATCATAGATCCATATATCTGTAGTTTCAATCCAGCCCCCAATTGCAATTTTTTCATTTTTCACATCAGCGCCAATTAGAAATTTGTCTGAACCAAAAATCTTAAACCATTTTAAAAGTTCTTCTTCATTTTTCACTGCAATGCTGCCTACTGTAGCCAATGCGGCACCGGAGTTGAAAACTATTCTTACGTCTTCCTCTTTTTTAAGCCCGCCACCAAAATCTATCAGCAAGGAAGTTTTACCGGCTATCGTTTCCAATACCTTCCAGTTCTTTACCTGACCGGCTTTTGCACCATCGAGGTCTACAAGATGTAGTCGGCGAAGTCCGGCATCTTCAAACTGCCTGGCAATTTCAAGCGGGTGTTCATTATAAATCTTTTTTTGGTTATAGTCGCCCTGCGTCAATCGTACACATTTTCCATCAATGATATCAATTGCCGGTATAATTTCCATTGTTTGTAAGTTCTTTATAGTGTAATGAAATTTTGCAAAATTCTTTCTCCTGTATCAGCGCTTTTTTCAGGATGAAACTGTACCCCGTAAAAATTAGTTTTGTGCAAAGCAGAACTGTAAGGGAGTATATAATTGGTTGTGGCAATAGTATGACTACCTAAAGCTGCATAATAGCTATGCACAAAATAAGTATAGCTGTTTTGGGGTATATTATTAAATAGAGGTGTTTTTAAATCATAAATATTGTTCCATCCGATTTGCGGAATTTTGAATGTATGATTTGCCAGCGCCGACTTTCCGAAATATTTTACATCTTCATCAAATATTCCCAGGCATTCTACATCATTCTCTTCTGAGTAACGGCACATCAATTGCATACCCAGGCATATACCTAATACTGGTTGTTTCAGTTCTTTGATCACCTTGTCCAATCCTCTTTCTTTAAGATAACGCATAGCGCTGCTGGCTTCGCCCACACCCGGAAAAATTACCTTGTCAGCCTGTTGAATCTCGAATATATCATCTGTTACTTTTGCCTCAGCGCCTATCCTTTCCAGTGCGTACAGCACCGATTGAATATTTCCTGCATTATATTTTATAATTACCAGATTCATCGTACCTTAGTTTTATGCGGAAGTAGCTCAGTTGGCAGAGCATCAGTTTCCCAAACTGAAGGCCGCGGGTTCGAGCCCCGTTTTCCGCTCTTTTTCATTTCAGTATCCCTTCAAGAAAATTTTTAGTTACTGTTTTTACATCTGTATTACTCTGCAGCGCCTTAATATACGCGCTGCCAATTATCGCTCCGTTTGCATAGTTGCATGCCGATTCAAAACTGGCTTTATCTTTTATTCCAAAGCCTACCAATACCGGGTTTTTTAATTTCATTTCCTTCAATCGTTTCAGGTATATTTCAACTTCAGAAAAATCTTTATCCTTTCCCGTGGTAGAGGAAGATGAAACTGCATAAATAAACCCGGTGCTCAACGCATCAATTTTACGAATACGCTGCTCTGAAGTTTCAGGAGTAACCAGGAAAATAAAATCGAGTCCGTATTTTTTGATAACTACACCATATTCTGTTTCAAATTCTCTTATCGGTATATCTGGTAATATCAATCCATCTACGCCCGCGGCTGATACTTCTCTGCAAAATTTTTCGAATCCATATTGTATCACAGGATTGATATACCCCATCAAAATCACCGGCACGTGTATTGCAGGACGTAATTGCTGCAACTGACTGATCAGTGTTTTAATGGTCATACCATTTTGTAAGGCCACACCACCACTCTCCTGTATAACGGGGCCATCTGCCAGTGGATCACTATAGGGCACTCCCAGTTCTATAATGTCAGCGCCATTTTCCTGCAGCGCCTGCATTACATCCAATGTACTGTTCAGCAAAGGAAATCCTGCTGTGCAATATATATTCAGTACCCTATTGGATTTTTGTTTAAATAATTCCTGTATCCTGTTCATTTATTTGAGATTTGAAATTTGAGATGGAGGCGGGTTACAGGTTTGAGGTTACGAGTTTGGGGTTACGAGTTTCAGGTTTCAGGTCGCAAGTTACAGGTTGTTCCTGACACCGGAACCCTCACGTTACAGCTTATTATATCTCATACCTGATACCTGATAGCTGATACCTCACCCCCTCCCCTCCCCTCCATCGCCTTCATATAGGTTGCCATGTCTTTGTCGCCCCGGCCACTTAGGCAAACTACCACGGTATCCTTCGACGTTAGCTTCAACTGGTTGAGTCCTGCAATAGCATGGGCGCTCTCCAATGCCGGGATGATACCTTCAAGTCGGGTGAGTTCAAATGCGGCATCTATTGCTTCATTGTCTGTAGCACTTAGGAATATTGCCCTTCCCGTTTCAAAAAGGTGAGCATGCAAAGGACCGATACCGGGATAATCCAACCCTGCAGAAATACTGTGCGGTTCCACTACCTGCCCATCCTCCGTTTGCATCACTAAACTTTTGCTGCCGTGCAATACACCTGGTTTACCAAGTTGTGTAGTGGCAGCACTCATCCCGGTTTTTACGCCGTGCCCTGCAGCTTCCACAGCTACCAGTTGTACAGAAAACTCCTCCAAAAAATGATAAAATGTACCTGCAGCATTGCTGCCACCGCCTACACAGGCAACAACATGCGTGGGCTGTTCACTTCCTGTATGCTCTTTCAACTGCCATTTTATTTCTTCGCTGATCACACTTTGAAATCTTGCCACCATATCCGGATATGGATGCGGGCCTACTACACTTCCTATTATATAATGGGTATCTACGGGATTGTTGATCCAGTCGCGGATAGCTTCATTGGTAGCATCTTTCAATGTTTTGCTGCCACTTGTGGCAGGCACCACTTCAGCACCCAGCATTTTCATTCTCGCTACATTCGGCGCCTGACGCTCAATATCTTTCTCCCCCATATATACCACACACTGCATATTCATCAAAGCACAGACAGTCGCAGTAGCCACACCATGCTGACCCGCTCCGGTTTCTGCAATTATCCTGTGTTTGCCCAGCCTCCTTGCAAGGAGTATCTGACCGATGGTATTATTAATTTTATGAGCACCGGTATGATTGAGGTCCTCTCTTTTCAGGAATATGGTTGTACCATATTTTTCACTAAGTCGCCTCGCAAGATATAACGGTGAAGGACGTCCGACATAATCTTTCAGCAGGTACCTGAACTCTTTTTGGAACCCTTCATCATATATTATTTTAAGGTATTGTTCTTTCAATTCCTCCACATTCGGATATAACATCTCAGGAATATATGCTCCGCCGAAATTACCATAATATCCAAAAATATCAGGTTGCTGAAAAGTGCCTTTAAATTGCCCTAATGTTATTTTTCTGTTGATCATTTACCGTATTTTGTTTTGCTTTTTTTCTGTTTTTGTTGTCCGAAGTCTCCGACTTCGGACTTACTATGTTCTTCATAGTCTCTGACTAAGAATATTTTTATACTTATTCCATTCTGTATCATTATCAAACCTACTTTCCACAATCAATCTAAAACCTCAATATCAATAATCCCGCAATTTCCTTTATAATTGGCTGCACTTGAATAAATGTAATGTTCAGGAAGCTTTACAATACCGGTACGAACAGGATTCTGATGAATGTAATTAATCTTCGTATCGGTAAATTCTTTACCCTGGCATTCCTCCGGATGATTATTATTCGTCCATATCTGGTAATCTTCATTCTTACTGTTGCGGTTGCCATAATATTTAAACTGATGTAGCATCCACAGCCTGCGGCTCTCCGTTTCACTTTTAATAATCGGCATCATAGTGTGATGAGTATGTTTTTTAAAATCCCTCACGATATCACTCAAGGTATATTCCTTCATCGTAGCCCTGGCAATTAAATGAACATGATTCGTCATAATAACAAAAGCATTCAACACTAATCCTTTGTTTTGCTGACAGTGTTTAAAGGAATCAATTAAAATATCCTTGTACATTTTTCGAGTCAGCAAATCAATCCAACCGCAAACAGTAAAGGTTAAAAAGTGTGTGGCATACTGATCTCTTATAGTATAACCACCTCTGAACATGGTATTTTTCATGTGCATATATTTTTTTTTCAAGGGTTACATGGAATTCGCCATAAACTTGTCACACCCGGAGGTATATTAGTTTTTCATTTATGGCTCATTTCATATTTAGCAAAGTTTCAAACTTTGGAGAACATAGCCTGTACGAAGTCGGAGACTTCGTACAGCATTATACATCATCAAACTCAGTGTCCCCTGATTCTTTAGCCTCTCCTCTCAACACCAACTGCATAAACTTCAAATTCAGCCACCGGTCAAATTTCCATCCAACTTCTTTAAAATTAGCTACTTCTTTGAACCCAAACCTTTCGTGCAACCTGATGGAAGGCAGGTTATCTGCATCAATACCAGCAACTATGGTATGATATCCAAGTTGTTTTGCCTGTTCAATTAATGCACGCATCATCAGTTTTCCTATACCCTTTCCCTGTTCAATTTCTTTAACATATATGGCATTTTCAACTGTAAATTTATATGCGGCCCATGCCCTGAATGATCCAAGTGCACAAAAACCTTTGATAACTCCATCTTCTTCTGCAACCAACACCGGATAACCATCTTTCTGTTTTGCTGCAAACCATTGCTTTCGCATCTCCGGTGTGTGTGGTTCATAATCATATACAGCTGTAGTATGTGTTATTGCATAATTGTAGATATCAAGTATTTGCTGCAAGTCTTCAATATTTGCCGGTCTGATTTGCATCACTAATACATTAATTTCACTTTAAATTCTTTTACTTTTTCCATATCTTTTATACCTGGATGGCTCTCAAACCTGCTGTTGATATCTACTGCAAAAAGATTCCGGGAATGTTTTCCAGATGCAAATTCTTTCAGTGCGGCAGCATCATCTAAATCTATTCCGCCACTTAATAAAAAAGGTTTATTGATATTTGCCGCTTCCAGCAGTTTCCAGTCAAACTTTTTTCCGCTGCCGCCATAATTCGACCAATCAGTATCAAACAAAAAAAGATCACATACATTGCCATAGTCGCGTACTTTCCAGTTAATATTGTCTTCTGTTTTTATTCGAAACGCTTTGATAGTCTGGATTTGTTCACTTATTTTTTCGCACAATCGTGGCGACTCATCGCCATGCAATTGCACCATATATAAACCATATTCATCAACATATTTCATCACCTCATCATAGTCTGCATTTACAAATACCCCCACTTTATTAATCGTTAATTTTGCTTTTTTGAGTTCGCAGCCTTCTATTTTTCCTACTACGTAACGCGGTGATTTTCCGTAAAAAATAAAACCTGCAAACTCAATTCCCATCTGATTCAGCATATATACCTGCTCTAATTGTGTCATTCCGCAAACTTTGATATGCATAGATTCAGCTTTTTAATTGCTTAACAAAAGCAGTAAATGCAATTGCAGGATCTGCAGCTTTCATAAAATTTTCTCCAATCAAAAATCCTTTGTAACCATGTCGTTTCAATTCTACTATATTCTCTACGTTGCTAATACCGCTTTCAGATATCTTCAGTTTATCTCCCGGTATCTTAGTACTGAGATCAACAGAGGTTTTAATGCTCACCTCAAAAGTTTTGAGGTTCCTGTTATTCACACCTACAATATCTACAGCGTCACAGATATGGCCCAGTTCTTCTTCATTATGAATTTCGAGCAATGTTTCCAAACCCAGGTTTTTTGCAGTTGCAGCCAGTTGCTTCACTTCTGCCGGAGTAAGATTTGCGGCTATGAGTAAAATAATATCAGCACCAATTGATTTTGCTTCTATCAACTGGTATTCATCAATCATAAAGTCTTTACGCAAAACAGGTAATGCATTTACCCTTGCTTTCTTCAGGTCTTCTATACTCCCGCCAAAAAACTCATTGTCAGTAAGCACCGACAAACCTGAAGCGCCACCATTAGCATAAGCTGTTGTAACCCTATCAACATCCGCTTCGGCTTTAATCCAGCCTTTGGATGGTGATTTCCTTTTAAACTCTGCTATTATACCGGTAGCAGTCTCATCCAGTAAAGATTTTTTTAATGACAAAACCGGTTTTTTGAAAAATGCAGTATTCTCTAATTGAGATATTGAAATTGTTTTCATTCGTTCCGCCACTTCTATTCTTTTCCTGGCTATTATCGTATCCAGAATATTCATAAACGTCAAATTGAAATTTTAGGGTTTATAGGTTTAAATTTATGGTTTATAGTTTATGGTTTGGAGTGTAGAGTTTCAACTATAAACCAAAAATCCAAAATACTCTCTACTCCTGTATAGTTTGCAATTTTTTTAATGCGTTTAATGCCTTTTTACTCTCCAGACTTTCGATAGCTGCAAGATACGCATCATTGTAATTATTATACTTGCCTGTACAATGCAGTGCCATCGCGGCATTGGCCAACACTACAGCATTTTGGGCCCATGTGCCTTCTCCGGCAAGTATGGTCATAAAAAGTTTTGCTGCTTCTTCCACCGAGTTCCCGCCATATATATCTGATGCAGATACCATTCGTTTGCCCAGTTGCTCAGGAGTAAATACCTGTTCACCTGCCTGGGTGATTACCTTAGTATCATTAGTCAGTGAAATTTCATCATATCCATCCAAACTATGAATGATAGTAAACGCCCTTCCTTTTTGCTGCAATAGGTAATTATAAATTCTTGCCATTTCAAGATTATATACACCTACCAACTGGTAGGCAGGGTTTGCAGGATTTACCATTGGGCCAAGCATATTGAAAAAAGTACGCACTCCGAGGTTTTTGCGAATGGCACCTACCGCTTTTAATGCCGGATGAAACAAAGGGGCATGCATAAAACATATACCTGCTTCTTCTACCTCTTTTTGCAATTGTGCGCTATCCGATTTAAATCTGTATCCTAACTGCTCCATTACATTTGAGGCTCCGCTTACTGAAGTTGCTCCGTAATTCCCATGTTTGGCTACTTTTTGTCCCGCGCCTGCAACTATAAAACAAGCCAAAGTAGATATATTAAAAGTATTCTTACCGTCGCCCCCGGTACCTACGATATCTATTACCTGGTAATTTTCTAAAGGTACAGATACACAAAGCTCCATCAGGGCATCAGCAAATCCCTGTAATTCTTCTATTGTAATTGTACGCATAAGGTATACCGTTATGAATGCGGTTACTTCACTTTCATTATATATGCCTTTGGAAATATTTACCAGCATTTCCCTTGCTTTTGCCCTCGAAAGGGTTTTATATTCAAACAGGTATTGCAAAACTTTCTTCATTGACTAAGCTTGTAAGATTTTATTGGTTTAAAATTTCAAAGTAATATTTCTCCGGTTCAATTTCCTTCAATCCCCTTTCTATCTCCCTCAATCTCCCAACATCCTCTTTATCTCTGTTACTTCCCCAGCCAGTTCCGCATTATTTTTTCACCATCGGGGGTCAAAATACTTTCAGGGTGAAATTGCACTCCCTGAACATCAAAGTTTCTATGCCGGAGCGCCATGATATAATTGTTGTCATCTCTTGCTGTTACTTCGAGCTCCGGCGGAAAATTTTCATCTGCCACTACCCATGAGTGATAGCGGCCTACTTCAAAACGGTCATCAAGTCCTGAAAACAATTCTGGCCGTTTGTTCCCTTTTTCTACACATACGTTTACCGGGAATGCCACCCCATGGTATACCGTAGTGAGATTGATTAATTTGCCACCAAAGGCCTCGCCTATTGCCTGGTGACCGAGGCATACCCCTAATATAGATTTTGATGAGGCGTATGCTTTAATGAGAGGCAGTAGCAACCCGGCTTCTTCAGGTATACCTGGGCCCGGAGATAAAATAATCTTATCGTAGTCCTTTACTTTTTCAAGACTGATCTGGTCGTTTCTGTATATCTCTATTTTCTGATGCAATATCTTTTCCACAAGATGCACCAGGTTGTATGTAAACGAATCGTAATTGTCAAAAACTAATATTTTCATTATCGTGTATTAATTCATTTATTGTTACTGGTTTCAGATTTCAAGTTTCTGGTTTATCGTTTCAATTACACATTTATCGTCTATTTGTTCACTATTCACCTTTCACCATTCTAAATCTTCTCTGCCGCTTCCACCGCCTTTTTCAGCGCATTAAGTTTATTATTTACCTCCTGCAGTTCACTCTCAGGATTGGAGGCCGCTACTATACCCGCTCCGGCCTGTGATATAAGTGTATTGTTTTTACTAAGAAATGTGCGGATCATAATTGCATGGTTGCAACTCCCGTCAAACCCCATAAACCCGATAGCCCCGCCATAATACGACCTTGCTGTTGGCTCGTATTCATCTATCAATTGCATGGCTTTAAATTTAGGTGCACCACTCAGTGTGCCGGCAGGAAATGTGGCGGCAAGCAGCAGAAATGGATTTGTGGCTGTTGGTACATTACCGTTTACTTCGCTCACAAGGTGTATTACATGCGAATAATATTGCACCTGACGGTATTGTTTCACTTTTACTTCAGTACATATACGGCTAAGATCATTTCGTGCCAGGTCTACCAGCATGATATGCTCTGCATTTTCCTTGGCATCCTGCAGCAATTGCTCAGCAAGTTGATGATCTGTCTCATCATTGCCGGTACGTTTAAAAGTTCCGGCAATAGGATGTACAACAGCCTTATTATCCTTAATGATCAACTGGCTTTCGGGCGACGAACCCATCAGCTTATAATCCCCATAGTCGAAATAGAAAAGATAGGGAGAGGGATTAATATTTCTGAGTGTACGGTACACATTAAATTCATCACCCGTAAAAGACTGTTCAAAACGACGGCTCAGCACAATCTGGAAAACATCGCCCCTGTAACAGCTACGGATACCCTTTTCCACCAGTTTTCGATATTCTTCATCTTTCATATTCGAAGATTCAGAACCATTGGTCTGAAATGGAAACACCGGCACATCTTTACTATTGATCAATGACTCCACGGCATCCATATCACTTTCCAATCCGGAAACCTGGTTTTCGCACAGATACATTTCGTTTTTGAAATGATTGATAGCAATGATATACTGGTACAAACGGTAACGCATCAGTGGTATACCGGATGAAGATTTACCAGGGTTGAAACGAATACTGTCAAAAAACTGTACGGCATCAAAAGATGCATATCCAAATAATCCCTGAACACTTGCCACAATCTTATCCGGCGAAGGTTCTGCATTAAACCGCTGCATAAAACTCCAGAGCAGACCAGGCACTTCAGCAGGGTTCCCTATCGGTAGTTTTTCAGGTTTCTGTCCGGGCAGTTTAAATTCTACAGAACGCAGGTCTGTTATTTCCATGCCCGCTATAGCATTAATACCGATAAAAGAAAAGCTGTTTTCAGCAGTATGATAATCGGTACTCTCCAGCAGTATCGTATCGCGAAAACGATCCCGCAATCGCAGGTATATACCCACAGGAGTATATACATCGGAAAGCATTTTCTTAAATCTTGTTTTTATTTCAATCCTTTTCATACAATCATTTCCGGTTAATCTCAAAAAAAAACCCCGGTTTAACCGGGGCATGTATCTTATACTCAAATAAATACTATAATAGCATTACAAGCCCCTGAAAGAGTTTGTATGCCACCACCAATATTTGTTTGCGATATTATTTTTCATTGCGGCACAAATATCATTGCTTTTTTGATAAAAAAAAATTTTTGACTTACTTTTTCAGAATAATTTTAAATCATCATTAAATTTCCCAACCCAAATGCTCTCAAAAAGATTACTCTCCCTCGATTTTCTTCGTGGTTTCATAATGGTATTACTCGCACTGGAAAGTACCGGGCTTTACGGAGTTTTGAACGATGCCGCTGAAGGAAGCTGGTTTCATTTTTTCACTATTCAATTTCATCATCATCCCTGGAATGGATTACGATTCTGGGATCTGATACAACCCGGCTTCATGTTTATGGCCGGTGTGGCAATGTCTTACTCCATCAGCCGTCAAAGAAAAGAGGGTATTCCCTGGTCAGCATCATTCAGAAAAGCGCTGAGAAGAAGCGGCTGGTTGTTTTTCTGGGGGGTGCTCGATTATGCTGTTAAAAAAACAGGACTGGCTTTCGAACTTTGGGATGTACTCACCCAGTTGTCATTTACTATGCTGCTGGCATTTCTCATTTTCGATTTTAATATTCGTACACAAATATTCATCTGCATCGGCATCTTGTTGCTGACAGAAATTTTATATCGCTTCACCAACATCCCTGGTTTCGATCAGCCTTTTACTGATCAACACAATTTTGGGAATTATGTTGATCTCCTGCTGATGAACAAGATCAATCATGGCGGTTGGGTGGCTATCAATTGTCTGCCTACAGCAGTGCACACTATCGCAGGAGCACTGGTTGGGAAGTTGCTGCAAAGCCAAAGAACCGATAAAATAAAAACCCTTCTGATCTGGACGGCTATTTGCCTTATCATAGGCTTTGGCCTCGACTGGCTGCATATTACCCCCATCATCAAACGTATTGCCACTACTTCTTTTACCATTGCTTCACTGGGATGGTGTTTGTTGGGACTTGCAGTTTGCTACTGGTGGATTGATATAAAAGATCATAAGAAAAACCTGACATTCTTCACAGTAATTGGTATGAATTCTATTTTCATCTACCTGTTTTTTGAAATCGTGGGTTCCAGATGGTTTAATGATTATGTTGGCGCAGTTACCAATGGGCTGATGTCTATGGCACATTTCCCGCAGTTGCTGATGGAAATTATCACCTGCCTCACCATATTTGCCCTGGAATGGGGCTTGTGTTATTTCCTGTATAAGAAGAAAATATTTTTCAGATTATAGCAGTAAGGGCTTCCAAACTTTGGAAGGTTGGAAGCCCTTTTGTATTGATTTTACTCTCAGATTCATAGTTTTTGCCTCTTAGCCGGCGGGTTTCGTAACCGCAACACCGCTCCTTTTTGTACTTTGAAAAAATCTGCTTCGCATTTTTTCAATTCCGCCTGTGATGGTACCCAAAAAAAGAGGCGGCTTATCCGATTACTGGTAAAATTATTTCAGGTATTCAATCATCGTAATCCTTATGGTTCTGAATATGCAGTCAAAATAACTAATCATATAAATTTTGCTAAAACTTTTGACGGAACGTTTCCGGCAAAACACCTATCTTTAGCCATACTTAACTTTAGTTAGTATTTATTAACCTCTTTGGTAATACCCTCTAAAAAAACCAAATGAAGAGAGATTTATTTTTTATTACAGCCACCCTGCTTATCCTGACGTCCTGCACATCAAACAGTGTATTGAAATATCCGGAAGGTATAGACCATGTAATAGTCATCGGCGTTGACGGAATGAGCCCCGACGGTATACGGAAGGCCAAAACCCCAACCATGGACAGTATGATAGCCAATGGTGCAATAAAATGGAATGTGCGCACGGTGCTCACTTCTGCCAGTAGTCAAAACTGGGCATCCATGATCATGGGTGCAGGACCTGAACAACATGGCATAACCGACAACGACTGGGAAAGAGATAACCACACCCTACCACCGATAGTGGCAGGTGAAGAAGGAATTTTTCCATCCATCTTTGGTATCCTGCGCGAACAAAGACCAAACGCTGAAATCGGTGCCGTGTACAATTGGAGTGGGTTTGGTCGCCTGTTTGAAAAAAAAGCGGTGAATTATGACAAAACATTCTCAACAGAAGATTCCACAGCGGCAGATTTCATACAGTACATCCAAACAAAGAAACCCACATTCGGATTCGTACACTTTGATCATGTAGATCATGCCGGGCATGAGTATGGTCATGGTACACCAGAGTACTATGCTGCGGTAAGCAAAACCGATTCATTGGTGCACCAGATATTGAATGCTATTAAAAGCGCCGGTATAGATCAGCATACGCTTGTTATCATTACTGCCGATCATGGTGGTGTGGGCACCGGGCATGGCGGGGCTACCATTGAAGAAGCTGAAATAGCCATGATACTATATGGAAAAGATATTAAGAAGGGATATAAGATACAGCAGCAGGTATATACTTACGATCTTGCGGCTACCATTGCTTTTGCTTTTCATCTTACTCCACCCTATGCATGGATAGGACGTCCGATAAAACCGGCATTTGAAGGATTTGACGAGCCTGCAAATCTTTGGAAAGGAAAAGAGATTATTGCAGCCCCGATTATTTTACCCGCAAAAAAATTGTATAAGCAGGCAGGAGGTTTATATTTCAATGAGCCGGCAACAGTAACAATAAAACCCGCAGCAGCGCACGACATTATTCACTACACGCTTAACGGTGGCACACCCGACAGCAGTTCTCCGGTGTATAAAGAACCTTTTACCGTAGACAGCACTACCGTAGTGCAGGCTATTGCTTACGACGATAAAGGCAATGCCAGCCTTGTAAAGTCGGCATATTACCGCATTGTAAAACCAGACGCCAATACAGGATTGACTGTATCCTTTTTCAAAGGCAAAGGATGGAAGCAGCTTCCTGTTTTTGGCGAACTCACCCCGGCAAAGAAATGGAGTAGTTATGAATTTAATATAGATGAAGCGCAACTTACCGGTCTGAAAGAAAAAGACAACCCGACATTTGCCCTGCTATACGATGGATATATAAAAATTGACACCCCTGGTGAATATCGTTTTTTTACACAGTCTGACGATGGCAGTAAATTATATATTGACGGCAAAAAAGTAGTAGATAACGACGGTGACCATGGCGTGAAAGAAGCCGCAGGAAATATCAGGCTTGATACCGGCATGCATCCCATCAAAGCAGAATATTTCAATGCTGCCGGAGGCTACTGGTTAGATGTTTTTTATAAAGGCCCCGGGATTCCCAAACAGATAGTATCCGCCAATAAGTTGTTTAAGCATAAATAATTTTTTCTTTGGGAAAGCGGAAAGCATGCACCTTATAAAAAAACAATTACATTTAAATCAAGCCAATCCAATCCATTTCTTCTTCTGATCAACTTATTACAATCACGTTCCCTCTTTTTTTACAATTTTATCATTACCCACACTTAGTTATGTGTGAGTGAGGACGACGAAGCCTTACATAACCGATACATTAGGCAATATGGGTTGAGGAATTTTTATGTACCCGGCTTTAGATCGCTGTTCATCGTTCGTTGCGTCGCACCCTTGTACTGCAGAAATTCTCATCAACAATTTAAGTACAGTAATAACTGTGTGCAAACGATTACAAACGCTTATAATCAGATAAACTGGCTTGTATTTGTGTAATAACAATTCAAAATGTATATCGCTATAAAGTTGATTTTAAAGGCTGAAAAAAAATGTGTTAGAACGTATAATAGCATAAATTTACGCGTTACAGGCAAGCGTAAAGACAGACTGCAACCCTGACAGTGACGACTGAAAAAATGGAGACTTTGCAACCTGACAACTAAGCGGACTTAACCGGACAGTTCTTTAACAACTCGACACAGACCAACGAGCCGACACGCACTGCCGACCCGAATGTTTTTAAAATTTTTCCCACTGCACATTTTAAAAAATAATTTTAGCCAGCCACACATTGGCACATTTGCAAGCCGCTCAAAGCCAGCCCTCAAACCCAAGCTTGCAAAAGAGCCAATTTTGCCGACCCGCTATAAAGTGCAATAAATGACCGTTTGTCCGTAAAAGTTGATATTTTTGCACCAAATGCTAATTGATATGAGCAAGAAAGCAATTAACAGACTGAAAGCTGTTTTGGCGGAACAAGGCAAGACCAACAAATGGCTTGCTGAAAAACTCGACAAAAACGAAACAACTATTTCCCGTTGGTGTACCAATGAGGTACAACCCTCAATGGACACTTTTGTAGATATAGCCAAACTGCTTAATGTAGATGTGAAAGAATTGATTAACTCGACAAAAAAGTAAATGCCAACACTACACTGGATAGGAAAAGATAAAGTTATCAATCATCATATGGATGTTCCGTTTAAAGTATTGGAACACGCCTACGGTTTTGATAACGGCAAGCAAACAAAAGAAGAAACCAACAGCGGAAACAAAATCATACATGGCGACAACCTTGAAGCCCTGAAAGCCCTTTTGCCTGAATACGAAGGACGTATTAAATGCATCTACATAGACCCGCCTTACAACACAGGAAACGAAGGTTGGGTGTATAACGACAATGTGAACGACCGGAAAATTAAGAAGTGGCTCGGACAAGTTGTAGGCAAAGAAAGTGAAGACCTAAGCCGACACGACAAGTGGCTTTGTATGATGTATCCTAGACTGAAGTTATTGCACAAACTACTTTCAGATGATGGAGCAATTTTCATTTCATGTGATGATAACGAACAAGCCAATTTGAAATTGATTTGTGATGAGATTTGGGGCGGAGGTAACTTCATCAACAATATCATTTGGCAAAAAAAATATAGTCCACAAAATGATGCAAAGTATTTATCCGATATGCATGACTTTATAATCATGTATGCTAAGAACAAATCTTTGTTTAAAAGAAATTTATTGCCAAGAAATGATGAACAAAATAATAGATACAAAAATCCTGATAATGACCCAAGGGGCGTTTGGAAGTCAAGCGATTTAAGTGCAAAAAGAATAACTGAAAAGGATTTATATGAAATAACAACACCATCTGGCAGAATTGTTTTACCACCTAAAGGTAGAAGTTGGGTTGTAGGTAAAGATAAATTTGATGAATTAGTTAAAGACAACAGAATTTGGTTTGGAGAAAACGGAGATAATGTTCCATCAGTAAAAAAATTTCTAAAAGAAGTTCAGGATGGAACAATACCAGTAACACTTTGGTTACGAAACGAAGTAGGAGATAATCAGGAAGCAAGACAAATTTTAAAAGCCATTTTCAATGAAAGTAATGCTCCTTTTGAAACTCCTAAGCTACCAAGACTAATGGAAAGAATTATACGGCTTGCGACAAATGAAAATGACATAATACTTGACAGCTTTGCAGGAAGTGCATCAACTGCACATGCAGTTTTAAACATTATGCAACTGAAGATAGCAAAAGGAAATTCATTTTAATTCAAGTTGATGAAACAATAAAAAAAGGTGAACCGATTAATATTGCTGAAGATGTTACAGCCGAAAGAGTAAAACGAGTAATCAAAGGCTATAGTTCGGCTGGCTCACCACAAGCAAAAGGCACAGGCGGCAGCTTTGATTTTTACGAACTAGGGCAACCCATGTTTTTGGAAGATGGTAATTTGAATGAATTGGTAGGCGAAGAAAGAATAAGGCAGTATGTGTATTATACCGAAACAAAAACGCCTTTATTGGCTCACAAACACAAAGACAACAAATATTTGCTGAACAAACACAACGACACGGCTTATTACTTCCATTATGAAGCAGACGAAGTAACCACTTTAGACCATGCTTTTTTGGCTACCATGAAAACCAAAGCCGAGCAGTATGTTGTTTATGCCGACAATTGTTTGCTCACCAAGGAGTTTATGACCAAGCACAACATCATTTTCAAGAAAATCCCACGGGATATAACAATATTTTAAAGATATGGAAAAGTTACTTACCGATACGCATTACAACACATGGCTTTCGTTACTTGATGTGAAGCTGGATAAGGAATTTGAAAAAATAAAAACACGGGAATGGACTGCTGAGAATTTTAAATTCGCCACAGCCGTTTCAGTTATGTCTTCTTCAAAAATTGAAGGTGAAACGCTTGAAGTGGATAGTTATGTAAAGCATAAAATGCTTGATATAGAATATCTGCCTAACCTGACGGAAAAGCCAAATGACTTGTATGCTGCTTATGAATTTGCAAAAGACCACACCTTATCAAAAGAACATTTTCACAAATGCCATGCAATTGTAACTCAGCAATTATTGCCCGAACAGCAAAGAGGTCAAATACGAAAAGGTAACATGCTGATAATGGAGCAACAATCACAGCGGGTGGAATATGAAGCAGCGTCCGCTCAATTGGTAAAAAAAGAATACGAAAGGTTTTGGAATGAGTTAAATAATTTAATAGAGGTTAATCTAAAAATTGAAGAAGCCTTTTATTATGCAGCGTTGATTCATTTAGTGTTTGTAAAAATTCATCCGTTCAATGATGGTAATGGAAGAACTGTAAGGTTACTTGAAAAATGGTTTCTGTCTTCAAAATTGGGAGAAAAAGCCTGGTATATACCAAGTGAATTATACTACTACAACAACCTGAAAGCGTATTATCACAATCTGGCTCGTGTTGGATTGTTTTATGAAGAATTGAAGTATGAAAGAGGAATACCTTTTCTGCTCATGCTACCGCAATCATTAATTTTTGAAAAGTAACATGGAACTAAAACCATATCAACAGCAGGTAATCAATGACCTTTCTTCGTTTCTGGAATATATTCAAGAAACCAAAGAT
>JAFDXG010000024.1 GCA_018268105.1 Bacteroidota bacterium
TACACAGCATCCAAATCTGCAGTGGAGGGAATGACAAGAGCAATGGCAGTAGAATTATCACCATTGGGCATAAGGGTGAATTGTATTGCGCCAGGCTTTATAGAAACCGATATGTCTTCAAAGGCATTGAACAGTGATAAGGAAAGAAAGCAAAAAGTTTTATCACGTACCCCTATGGCCAAACTTGGAAAACCTGAAGACATTGGATATGCAGCAGCATTCCTTTCGAGTGATGCCGCAAATTATATAACCGGAATTATTTTACCTGTTGACGGAGGCAACGCAATTGGATTTTAGTGGTGGTAAGCTTTTAGCTATTAGCTTTCAGCTATCAGCTTTCAACCTGATAGCTGACTGCTGATCACTGACACCTGATCATTTAATTTACTATTCTAACTAAATTTCTCAAAACCTGATTTTTTAACCAAAAAACTTACTATTATGAAGAAAAAAAATTTTCACAGATTTCTTCAGGTAATGTGCATATTCCTTTTATGTTTATGGGGGAATGCATATGCACAAAACATTTCGGTACAGGGCAGGGTAACTTCCGCCGATAAACCCAATGGCATTGGAGGTGTATCCGTAACCGTAGAAAGAACCGCACATGGTACTATTACAGATGACAATGGACGATTTAAACTTGAGAACGTATCAAGGACAGCGAGACTGGTATTTTCATCAGTCGGTTTTAAATCTCAGACTGTTAGTGTTGGTAATCAATCCGAATTCAACATTACATTAGAATCAGAAGTTTCATCGCTGGATCAAATTGTAGTGATCGGATATGGTTCCACCAAGAAAAAAGATCTAACCGGGGCTGTTGCTTCTGTAAAAACAGAACGACTCGAAAACGAACACCCGGCATCAGTACAGGATGTGCTGAGAGCAAATGTACCCGGCTTAAATGTAGGGTTTAAAGCCACAGCCAAAGGTGATGCCGATTTGCAGGTGAGAGGGCGGAATACATTAAATGCAAGCTCCAGCCCCCTGATAGTTATGGACGGAGTTATATATTATGGCTCTTTATCTGATATCAACCCCAATGATATCGAAACCATAGATGTATTAAAAGATGCAAGCTCTGCAGCAGTATATGGTGCTAAGGCTGCAAGTGGCGTTATTCAGATATCTACCAAAAAAGGGAAAACCGGAAAACCGGTTATCAACGTAAATTCAAGCATTGGTGTAGCCACCATGAGTGTAAATGAAAGGGTATATAATGCAGAAGAATTTTTAAATGTATGGAGAAGAAATGTGAAATATAGTACAAATGTTAGTGCCAAACCTTACCAGTTCGATGATCCCCGAACGCTCCCATCTAATATATCGGTTGCAGACTGGCTGGCTTATGATAATTCCAACCCTTCAGCAGATCCCGTAACTGTTTGGCTGCAAAGGTTGAACCTGCAACCTGTAGAAGTTGCGAATTACAAAAAGGGACAATCCATTGATTGGTATGATATGATGTTTCACAATGGGATACGTCAGGATTATAATATAAGTCTTTCCGGCCGTAGAGAAGGTATCAACTATTATTGGTCATTGGGCTACATGAATAACGAAGGCGTGATAAAAGGTGATGAATTCAGCACAGCAAGGTCACGGTTAAATGTAGACGCTAAAGTTACAGATTTTCTCAGTGTGGGTCTCAATTCACAATTCAGTATCAGGGATGAAAGTTCTATACCGGTTGACTGGACGCTTATTACCGCCAATTCACCCTGGGGATCATATTACAACGATGATTCAACACTTTTGCGTTTTAACCCCAATGACGAAGTAAGCGGGGGAAACAACCCATTTGGTGTACCAACCTATACCAATCGATTAAAAAAATACTATGAATTAAATGCAAGTCTGTATGCCAGGTTATCATTACCCTTTGGAATAAAATTTCAAACCAACTTTACCCCGAGATTTGAATGGTATAATTATTTTAATGGAGAGTCTTCGCTCTGGCAGGATTGGAGAAATCTGGGGGGAAGAGCCACCAGGGAAAACAGGAATATTTACCAGTGGCAAATTGATAACTTATTAACCTGGAGCAGGGATATTGGCAGAGATCACCATATAGATGTTACATTACTCCAAAATGCAGAGAAGTTACAAATCTGGCGCAATAAAGTGGTGGCTACCGGATTTCAACCCAGCGATGTATTAAGTTACCACAATATGGGAGCTGCTACAGGCGTGGTTGCCTGTAATTTTTGCACCTATAGTGATGAAGGAGATGATGCAAAATATGGTGATGAAATAAGTACTGCTGATGCATTGATGGCTCGCCTTTTCTATTCTTATAAAAGCAGATATATGCTGACGCTTACCGTCAGACGTGATGGTTTCTCGGCTTTCGGGCAAAGCAATCCGCGGGCAACATTTCCTTCTGCAGCACTGGGCTGGGTCTTCAGTGATGAGTCTTTTATGAAAAATGTTTCCTGGCTCAATTATGGCAAATTAAGAGTGAGTTATGGATTGAATGGGAATAGAGACATTGGAAGGTATGTAGCCTTGGCAGATCTCGCAACTGGAAAATATTTACACGTTCTCCCTAATGGAACTGTATCCCAGGTTTCACAATTGTATGTGAACAATATGCAAAACAAATTGCTGAAATGGGAAACTACCACCGCATTTAATTTAGGCCTTGATTTTGCTGTCGCTAATAACAGAATTGATGGTAGTATCGATGTTTATAAAAGTAAAACGACAGATCTTCTTGTAAAACACTCCCTACCTGATGTCACAGGGTTTTCATCTATTTGGGACAATTTGGGACAGGTAGATAACAGGGGTATTGAAATTTCTTTAAATTCAAAGAATATTCAAAACTCCAAATTTAAATGGAATACATCAATCAACTTTTCTTTGAACAGAAACAAAATTGCACATCTGTATGGCGTAAAGGTTGATGTTAAAGATGCAAATGGCAATGTGATTGGTCAGAAAGAAGCGGACGATAAAGGTAATAAATGGTTTATAGGAGAAGCACTTGATGTAATTTGGGATCAAAAAGTATTAGGAGTATGGCAGGAAAAAGACCAGGCAGAAGCAGCTAAGTATGGCGTTCAGCCGGGTGATTTTCATATTCTTGATGTAGACAATAGTGGTAAATATACCGATGATGACCGATTATTTTTGGGTTACACTGAACCACGATTCCGGTGGACAATGCGCAATGAATTTACTTTCTTTGAAAATTTCAGCTTTTCGTTTCTGATGTACTCTTACTGGGGTCAAATGGGAACTTATAACCAGGCTAAAAACAGGAGTAATTCTTTTCCTGACAGGGTAAGTTCTTATGCGCTTCCTTTCTGGACACCTGAGAACCCAATTAATAATTATGCACGTCTTTTTTCAAGTGATGGCGGCGCCAGTTATAATGTATATAAAAAGAAATCATTTATTCGACTTGACAATATCGCTTTAGCTTATAACATACCGCAACATTTAATTAATAGGCTACATGTTAGGGATATGAAGTTTTATTTCACTATCAAAAATGCGGCCGTATATGCACCCGACTGGAACTATTGGGATCCTGAAAATTCCGGTCCTACTCCGAGAATCTATACTTTAGGATTAAATCTTAATCTCTAAAAGCTTTCTGACATGATATGTGATATGTATCTAAATTATTTATTTAAAAAGTTAAGAAATGAAAGCAAAAAATATAATAAAAATATTTCTGGCCACAGGTGTTATGATTTCCCTGGTCAGTTCGTGTAAAAAGGATTTTCTTGCTCCCAAACCGTTATCCTTTTATACCCCTGAAAATACATTTAATACTGTTGATGGTCTTAAAAGTTCACTGATTGCCTGTGAACGTAACCTGCGATATGAGTGGTTTGGAGATGGGGCTCCCATTATCACTCAAAACATATTTTCTGAAGTAGCCATAGAAGGAACGACCGATAAATCCGGACCTGCCCAGAACCTTAATCTCCAGATTACGCCTACAGCAAATCTAAATAGTACAGATTACAACAGGATAGGTTGGTATTGGTCTGAAGGATACAAGGGGATTAAATATGCCAATACAGCTATTACCTATATTAACTTGCCTGCCTGGAAATCTGATGATGAAAAAAATGCCGTATTAGGAGCTGCTTATTTCCACAGGGCTTACCGCTATTATATGCTCACTAACGAGTTCGGCGATGTGCCAGCGGTAATGAAAGAAGTAAGTTCTCCAAGAACTGACTTCTATTCTGTAAAACGTGAAGTGATCTTACAAAAAATGAAAGAAGATCTTGAGTTTGCAGAAAAATGGGTTCCGATAAAAGCGGCAGGCGGGGAAGTAACAAGATCTGCGGTGAGTCATTTGCTTACTAAGGTCAACCTGGCTCTTGGTAAGTTTGACGACGCCATTGCTTCAGCTACCCGTGTTATAGATGATGGGGTACATGCTCTGATGACACAGCGGTTTGGTACTGACAAAGGTGATGCTTCAAAAAATGTAATATGGGATTTACATCGCCCTTTAAATAAAGCTGCGGCTGCGAATACTGAGGGTCTAATGTTAGTAATAGATCGTGATGGATATATAGATGTAGGAGATTTCTCAGGCGGCGGCTCCACCATGCGGCAGGCAGTACCGTTCTGGATTTCCAATATCTACACACCTACCGGTAATAAAGGAACTTCAGATGCACAGAAAAAAAATCAACCTCTTATTGATTGGGATCAGGCAAATATGTATGGTAGAGGTATCGGACGCTGCAGGGGCACCTGGTATAGTACCCATATGATTTGGAATGATCCCGGGGATATGAGACATGCACCAGGAGTATGGATGCGAATGGAGGATATGGTATATAATAATTATACTATTAAAACAGATCCCTACTATGGCAAGCATTTGCAACTCTATAATGATAATGGGGGAATTCTTTGTACAGACACTATCAGAAGTTGGTTTGATTGGCCGCATTACAAATTATTTGTTCCGGACAACCAAAACTCTAACCCCAGTGGCGGACATACTGACTGGTACGTATTCAGGTTAGCTGAGACTTACCTGCTTCGTGCAGAAGCCTATTTCTGGAAAGGTCAAAATGACCTTGCTGCTACTGACATCAATAAAGTAAGAGAAAGAGCAGGTTGTCAGCCAATCACTGCTGCTGAAGTAAATATCGGAACTATCCTTGATGAAAGGGCAAGAGAATTGTATTATGAAGAACCCCGCAAAGTAGAACTTACCCGTATAGCCTATCTATTTGCCATGACCGGAAAAACAGCGTACAACGGCAAGACCTACAACTTGCAAAATTTTTCAAAAGACAATTTCTTTTACGATAGGATAATGGAGAAAACTAATTTTTACAATAAAGGAGTAACCACCAACCATGGTGATAAATATACCATAAGTCCATATCA
>JAFDXG010000025.1 GCA_018268105.1 Bacteroidota bacterium
ATATTTTACTCTTGCGGTATTATCTAAAGTTTGAGCATAGCTTGAAAGTGAAATTGAGGCAAGCAAATATGTCGTTATAATAAGTTTTCTCATGTAAGTTGTTTAGTCGAAAGTTACGCACAACGTTTTACGGCTTTGCGTAGTGGCGGAATTTTAGCACTACCGATGATTAGAATTACTATCGTTCGGTTTAGCACAAATGTTCAATAGAAATCCGTTACCCGCCATTACGCAAAACCGATGTTGGCGGATGCCCTTTTTGTCAGTCCGTTTCAAGTATCTCTTTTACTTTTTCTTCTAATTGTTTTTGGTCAGGTAAATACAGTTGGTATTTTGAAACGAAAATTCTGTTTTCAAGTCCGCCTGTTGCATATTTAACGGTGTATTCGTGTTTATCGGCTGCAATGATAATCCCAATTGGCTCGTTGTCGCCTTCGGTGTTTTCTTCTTCCTTAAAATAGTTCAGGTAAAAATTCATTTGTCCGATGTCCGAATGTTTTACTTTTCGTGTTTTCAGGTCAATCAATACAAAGCATTTCAAAATACGATGATAAAAAACAAGATCAATGTAATTGTGTTCGTTGTCCACCGTGATTTTGTATTGTTTGCCGACAAACGAAAAACCTTTGCCTAATTCCAACAAAAACTCCTGTAAATTTTCAACCAATTTCTTTTCAAGTCCTCGTTCTTTAATCAGTTTGTCTTTTGGTAAATCCAAAAATTCCCAAACGTATGGATTTTTGATAAGGTCTTTGGGTGTTTCAATTTCGTGTCCTTTTTCAGCCAATGCCAAAACGCCTTTTTTGTCGGTGCTTAATGCCAAACGCTGAAACAATGCCGAATCAATTTGTCGTTTCATTTCTCTGAAACCCCAATTTTCTTTGATGGTTTGTTTCTCGTAAAAACTTCTCGCCAAATCGTCTGAAACCGTTAATAATTCGGCATAATGACTCCAACTCAATTTTCCAGACACTGTCTGGAATTTTTGGTATTTGATGTAAAACTGTCTGCAAAGGTAAATGTTGCTTTTGCTGAAACCCTTGCCATATTTGATTTTTAGGTCTTTTGCCAAGTTGGTCAGCAAAGCACTTCCGTAGTCCGCTTTTTCTTTTCCTTGTTGCTCGTATTCTACAATGTATTGTCCAATTTCCCAATTAGCTTTTACCAATTCATTATTAACGGCTTTGACAGCATTTTCTCTTGCTCTTTGCAGCGTTGAGCCAATGTTGTCAAGTAATTCCGTGTATTTATTCTTGGATAATTTCATCATCAAAAAAGCAACAAATAATTAGTCCGCTAAGATAGCAATTTCTGCTATATCATTTTCCGTTATCGTTGTCAGAATTTCTTTGGTCAGACTGCTTTCTTTTGCAATTCGGTTGGCTTGTTGTTCCAATGCTTTTTCAAAAACATTGCGGACAAATCGTCCGTTGCCGAAAGATTTGTCTCTTGTTGTGTAAGCATTTTCAAAAACTGATTTCAGTTTTGTTTTTGCTTCTTCGGTTAAGCGATAATCCAACTTATTACAACTGCTTTCAAAAATTTCAAACAATTCACTTGGCGTATAATCGGGGAAACTGATGTAGCGGTTAAATCTTGATTTAAAGCCGGGGTTTGTGTCAATGAAATCTGTCATCTCTTTGGTGTAACCAGCCAAAACCAAAACTAATTTACCTCGGTCGTCTTCCATTCTTTTTATCAAAGTGGCAACGGCTTCTTTTCCGAAATCGTCTTTGTTTTCGCCAACCAAAGAATACGCCTCATCAACAAATAAAATCCCGTTTAATGCTGAATTGACAGTCTTATTCACTTTTACGGCTGTTTGTCCAACGTATTCAGCAACCAAACCCGAACGGTCAGTTTCTACTAATTGTCCTTCGGTTAAAATGCCAAGATGTTTGTAGATTTTGGCGACAATTCTTGCAACGGTTGTTTTTCCTGTTCCGGGGTTTCCTGTAAAAACGATGTGATAAGATAGCGAAGAAGATTTTAAACCTGATTGTTCTCTTGCTTTCTGCACTTTGATAAAGTTGATTAACGTATTGATTTCCGTTTTTACTTCGTTCAAACCAATCAGAGAATTTAGTTCATTCAACACTTCGTCAAGCGATTCATTTTTATCGCCTTTTGAAATATGTAACGCTTCGTTTTTCTTTTCGGGAATTGGATTATGTGTAATTTGATAAATGTCTTTCAATAATGCTTCTTCTGTTTTTGAAACCACATTATCTGCTTTTGAAATGATTGTTGCGTATCGGTAAAGAATGGTAACGTATTCTTCAAATAACGGATTGTCCGAAATTTTTAAGAATGTCGGAAACGCAAGGTTGTTTTGTTGTTTGGTTGATGAAATTACTTTTTCGTCCTGCGTTTCCTGAATGGTTATCTGCAAAGGATTTTCTACTGCTCCAATTTCAAGAAGTTGTCGGGAAATATCCTGATAAAGTCCTTGCTGATGAGCTAATGCAAGCGTGTCAAAATCTTTATCTAACATATCTTCGCTATTGTTTGGCAATAATTGGTTTGTTGCTAAAACCAATCCTGTTGCTTCCAAACTTTTCGTAGAAAGTTTGCCTTTCGCAAGAATGTTGGAAACTTGTATCATATCATAAATAACGCAGTTAGCAATAAATTCACTTGCCGTAGTTTGCAGTTGCCCACCATTCATACGTTCTAAAATTGCATTGTTGGTTTGAAGTTTATGAACGATTTGCAACAACGATTTTGAGAAATCTTTCAGCAACGAATAAAACTGATAAGAAAAACTATTGGTCTTTCCTCCGTTTGAACTTGGCGTAAAATCGGGAATAGAAGAACTTGTTGTTGGTGTAAGCAACGAAAGATATTTCCTGAACTCGTTAGCAAATTTTTCTGCTAACTGCACATTGCTGATGTAATAAACTTCTCTCAATCCGCTGTTCGTTGAAAACTCAAACGCTCCATATTCAACCACAGGAATTTGATAATTGCCGACAAATCTTTTATCAGGACTTCCGTCTTTATTTACTTTTGCCCAAGTGTAATCAATAACTTGTGTGTCGCTTGGCGTTGTAGATTTTTCTTCCAAGAAACGTTGCCTGTGAAAACGGAAACGCAAATCGTTTAAATCAATTAAAGTAATCGCTCCCGAATGATTGAGTTGTAAAACAAAAGCGGGGTAGATATACAAATTGTCCCCATTTGCATTTTCCAAATGGAAAGCCGAATGTTCGGAAAGGACAAAATCAATATCATCAAAAGTAAAGCGGACTTCTTTTCTGTCAATGGAATTTTTTGCTGCCGATTTGGTTTCGGTAGTTGCTCTTTCTGAAACGATGTCCCAAATCTTATTTGCTTTTGAAAGGTCAACGTATGCTTCTTTTACTTTCAGATATTGCTCCTGAAATTCTTTGTCGCTTTCAATGTTGATGTTTGCTTGGCTTTCTTCGTATTGGCTGTAAAGGTCTGTTAAATATTCGTTGGCTTCTTTTACTTCGGTTTCAAGTTGTTCAACCACTTCCTGTTTTGCAAACATTTTACCGATACCACTTTGTTTGCTTTTGAGATTACTTTCTAATCGTCTTGTTGCTGATTGTTGTTGCTTGATTTCAGTTTCTAATTCTTGCCTTTCCTGTCTTGCTTCTTCAATGTGTTTTTTCAATTCTTCCAAACTTTGGCTTGTCGGAATTGAAGTTGTGCTGACTGTTTTGTTGTTAGATGAAGAAAACGCAAGCAAAGAAACAGGTGTGCCTGAAAGAACTTGTCGAACAAGATTTGTGTCGTATTTCTTTTTAGAGTTGGACATAAAACCACTATCCAATTTTGTCATTTTTGAAAAACAATTGTAGCAAAGTCTTGTTCCATCATTAAGTTTTCCTAACCCCCACATAGGTTTGTTCATAAACATTAAGTTCTTGTTGCAAACGGTGCATTGTTCTGCATTTGAATTAGATGTTACATTGTTATACTTGTCGTCAAATTTGTCCTGCGACATAGCGGCAAATACAATCACGTCAATAAACGAAATAATTGTTGGAATGTAAGTCCAAAAAAACAGAATAGAAAAAATGCCTTTCCAATGTTGTCCAAGATAAAAACGATGTGCCCCGAATGTTCCTAAAAAGAACGCAAGCAAAATTGTTGTCGTTTTTGATTTGTCTGATTTTACAGCATTGGCATTTGATGTAAAATTGTTGGCAGGTGTAAAACTTGGGCTACTTCCGCTTCCGCCACCAATTTTTTGTCGGGAATAAAGTCCAGTTCCAGGTATTCCTGTGTTAAGATATGCACCTTTCTTTCCGAAGTTGATATTTGCACCTCTCGGTCCAACCGTTGTGCTGATTCCCTTTTTGCTGAAGTTCAAATAAACTCCGGGTAAAATTTTCTTTCTCTTTCTAAAGTTTATAGCCATTTTCGTTTCAATGTTATACTGTTCGTTTGAGTTTGCACGGTCGTTCATAGGGTTTCCGCCAACGTTTTAGCAGCTTGGCGAAGTGGCGGAAATCGAAGCACAAGTGTTCAATTTTGCACAAATGTTTAATCGAAGAACTACCGTTGAGTTTTGCACTAAACCCGCCATTTTGCCAAACTGCCTGTTGGCAGAAGTTCTTTTTCGTCAGAGTTGCAAAGTTAATTTTAGATGTCCACCAAGTCCCGTCTGAATAATTTTCATTAAGGTTGATAGTCTAATGTCACTTGCGTTATTTTCAATTCTTGAAATGTAAGATTTGTTCGTTCCAACTTTTTCTGCAAGTTCTTCTTGGGTCAAACCAAGTTTATGTCTTGCTTCTTCAAGCAAAACGCCAAGTTGGAATGCCTCAAATTCCTGTTCCCATTGTTCTCTTTTTTTTGCTCCTCGTTTGCCGTATTTTTTGTCAAGGATTTCGTCAAGAGTTGTGATATTTTTATTTTTTGTTTCCATTTTTGTTACTGTTTTGTTCGTTAAAATATTCTTGCATTATCTTCTTTGCTTTTTCAATTTCGTTTTTGGGCGTTTTTTGTGTTTTCTTTTGAAAACCATTTCCTAAAACCACTAAATTTCCTTTGTCAAAAAAGGCAAAGATTCTAAAAATGTTTCCACCAAGTTCTACACGAACTTCAAAAAGTCCGTCTGTTCCTGTCATATGGTCAAAGTATTTTTTTGGAACTCTGTTAATCGTTCTCAACAGGTTTAAAGTCCATTCTACTTTCTCTTGGACTTCTTCTGTTTGGTCTTCATAGAAGTCCAAAAAATATCTCTTATAAGCAATGACTTGTCTGATAGTTTCCACTTGGCAAAGTTAACTATTCAGACAACAAAAAGCAAGTGTTTTTACAAATATTTTAGATTGCTATTGGTAGAAGTTCTTTTTTATTCCGTTTTGAACAGTTTTATTGTGTAGTCAAGCAATTTTACATCTCCATATTTTCCGTGTCCGGGAACAACAACTTTAACGTGTGGATATTCTTTTTTTACTTTTTCAACTGTTGCCGACCAATCTTTAACATTTGCATCGTGTAAATATCCTTTAGTTGCATTCATTTCTTTTATTAAACAACCTCCAAACATTACATTTTCACTCGGAAAATATCCCACAACATTGTCTTTTGTATGTCCTTCACCAAAGAACTTAGCGGTTATTTCTTGATTACCCATTTTTAGAACCAACGTGTCTTTAAAACTATTCTCAGGCACAACAAAATTGCTTTCTTTGGCAAGTTCTATTGTCTTAAAATACGCATAAGACGGAATGCCTTTGTCGTGAAATGCTTTAAGTCCTCCTAAACAATCTGGGTGAAAATGTGTAGCAATGACTGCAACAATCTTACAATGTAACGTATTTTCAACCCATTTAATGAGTTCATCAGCACTTTTGTCGTCCGCTGGTGTATCAAAAATGATTGCTTCGTCATTGTTTCGCA
Source organism: Bacteroidota bacterium (assembly GCA_018268105.1). Taxonomy (GTDB): domain Bacteria; phylum Bacteroidota; class Bacteroidia; order Chitinophagales; family Chitinophagaceae; genus Agriterribacter. Next base: position 5,881 of record JAFDXG010000025.1, read on the forward strand.
CAACAAGACCATTGCCTGGAACTAAACCATAATCCTTTGTTGGTAAAAATGAAGTATGTTCATAAGAGTTGTTCGATACTTGAGTAATTATCAAATTATCTGTTTTATATAAAGCCTTCGATGTCGAAGCGGTCTTTTTAACGGTGCTACAACTTACAGTTGTCAGCAATAAAAGTAGTGATATGATTTTATTTATGTGTGTCATTTGGTTACGCTGTTTGTGTAGAATTTCTGCCAACGGTTTACGTATTGGCGATGGTGGGGCATTTGAAAAACGTCAGCCGAGCCTTTGCACAAATGCCCAATAGAATTACAAATGTTGAGTTTATAACTGTCAGCCCCACTATTGCCAATACGATGTTAGCGGTTCGTTGTTTTGTTTTCGCCATTTCTGTCATAGTTTGTAATACGGTTTATACAATCCGTCTGCAAATGATATAGTTTCGTCAAACAGTTTTTTTAATTGCGATACATTGTCAATCAGGGTGTCTTTGTTGCAACACAAAATATGGTCAATTTTTGATGTCAAACCTTCGGGTCTAATTTTCGTTTGCTCCAAAATGCTTATTGCTCGTTTGTCACCCATTGGATAAAGTTCGTTGATAGCAAAAAGTGATGTTACAATATTTTTAGTGGCTCTGGTCAAACAGCCAACTGTGTTGAAAGTATCATTTTTAACCGCAAATTTTTCGGCTTGCCAAATCGTAAACTCTGCTGCCCACAAAGATTGTTGGATTACTGATTGCTTCAATTTTTGCGGATATTGCTTTACACTTTCTTTTAAATTCTTTACTACATCATCTGGGTCATAGAGAGGGATGCTGCTTTGTGTTTCAGAAAGAAAGATTATAGACGAAAATCCGTAGGGTGGTTGTTGGTCAAAATTGTTTTCCCAAATGCCGTTTTTGGCATTGTCAATTGTCCTTGTAATTTGCTCAATGTTTTTGTAGAGAAAATCCACTTCTCCATTTTCAGTATTTATCCACGCACCACCATTTACCCAAGGTCCCCATTCATAAAAGCCAGTAACTGTTGGCTGGTCACTATTTGCAATTTTTTTGGCTACATCTTTTACTTTTTCTATGTCAAACGGGTTAAGCTCAGAATAGTATATACCGATGTCAAGGTCGGAGTTTTCTGTCGCCATACCAATTGCATACGACCCACCAAGAACGATTGCTTTCACACCATCAACTCGCTTCAATTCGTCTGTAATGTCGTTTAATAATTTTTGTTTTCTGTCTGGCAATTTCATTTTCTGCAATATGTCTGTTGGATAATGTTGGTTTACAATGACCGCTAACGGTTTGGGGCTTTGCGTTCGGGCGGGAAATCGAAGCACAAAAGTTGATGTTATTACTAAAGTTTAATTGAAAAACTACTGTTGAATTTGGCACGTCAGCCCGCCTGACGCAAAA
>JAFDXG010000026.1 GCA_018268105.1 Bacteroidota bacterium
ACCGTTATAGTTACGGCCGCCGTTTACTGGGGCTTCAGTCAGAAGCTTTGGCTTGCGCCGAACATCCTTCCTTAACCTTCCAGCACCGGGCAGGTATCAGGCTCTATACGTCATCTTTCGATTTTGCAGGGCCCTGTGTTTTTGCTAAACAGTTGGTTGTACCATTTTACTGTGACCCCCCACATTGCTGTGGGGGGTACGCTTTATCCCGAAGTTACAGCGTTAATTTGCCTAGTTCCTTCTCCACGGCTCACCCGAGCGCCTTAGAATACTCATCCCGTCCACCTGTGTCGGATTACGGTACGGGCCGCTTTAGCCTAGCCTTAGAGGTTTTTCTTGGAGGTATGATTACAGTCACTATCTACGCTGCCGAAGCTTTGCAGTACTATCAGGTTCGCCATTCTCTGCGGATTTGCCAACAAAGAATAAAACTACACCCTTTAACGATCTATTCCGTAAGATCGCGGACTTGTCACTACCCCGTCGCCCCATCGAAACTAAAGCGGGTGTTGGAATATTAACCAACTTTCCATCAGCTACCCCTTTCGGGTTTGCCTAAGGACCCGACTAACCCTGATCTGATTAACATTGATCAGGAAACCTTGGACTTACGGCGATAATGTTTTTCACATTATTTATCGTTACTTATGCCTACATTTTCTTTTCTAACCGCTCCAGCATGCATCGCCACACACCTTCAACGCTGGTTAGAATGCTCCCCTACCAATTCATACTTATGTATGAAGTTTACAGCTTCGGTTCATAGTTTGATGCCCGATTATTTTCCGCGCAGAGTCTCTCGACCAGTGAGCTGTTACGCACTCTTTAAATGAATGGCTGCTTCCAAGCCAACATCCTGGCTGTTATAGAAACTCCACATCGTTTGATCAACTTAACTATGTATTAGGGACCTTAGCTGGTAATCTGGGTTATTTCCCTCTCGGCCATGGACCTTAGCGCCCACAGCCTCACTGCCGCAGATATTTATTAGCATTCGGAGTTTGTCAGGGTTTGGTAGGCGGTGAAGCCCCCTAGCCCAATCAGTAGCTCTACCTCTAATAAACTTCTTAAATGCGACGCTGTTCCTAAAAACATTTCGGGGAGAACGAGCTATCTCTCAGTTTGATTGGCCTTTCACCCCTATCCACAGGTCATCTCAGAGCTTTTCAACGCTCATGAGTTCGGTCCTCCAGTGTGTGTTACCACACCTTCAACCTGCCCATGGATAGATCACAAAGTTTCGCGTCTACCCCCACTGACTAATCGCCCTATTCGGACTTGCTTTCGCTACGGCTCCGTTATATAAGAACTTAACCTTGCCAGTGAGGAGTAACTCGTAGGCTCATTATGCAAAAGGCACGCCGTCATCCCGATAAATCGAGACTCCGACCGCTTGTAGGCGTACGGTTTCAGGTACTATTTCACTCCCTTATTTAGGGTACTTTTCACCTTTCCCTTACGGTACTGGTTCACTATCGGTCTCTAAGGAGTATTTAGCCTTACCGGATGGTGCCGGCAGATTCAGGCAGGATTTCTCCGGTCCCGCCTTACTCAGGATACTGCTCGTCCCCAATCATTTACATTTACGCGGCTTTCACGCTCTATGGCTCTTCTTTCCAGAAGATTCTATTTGAGATTGGTTTCTAAATGCAGTCCTACAACCCCAATCCTGCACGCAAGATTGGTTTGGGCTATTCCCTTTTCGCTCGCCACTACTTGGGGAATCATTATTATTTTCTTTTCCTCCTCCTACTTAGATGTTTCAGTTCAGAGGGTTGGCCTTCCTTTCGGAATAATACATCTTCAATGTACTGGGTTGTCCCATTCGGAAATCTACGGATATAACGCTTGTGTGCAACTTCCCGTAGCTTATCGCAGCTTACCACGTCCTTCATCGCCTCTTAGAGCCAAGGCATTCACCATACGCCCTTATTTGCTTTAAAAATCTTGAATTATGAAATCAATCGCAAACGATTTTTACGACGATTTCATTTTAATATACTTCAGTATTACAACTTTTTATTTTCCCATTATGTCAAAGAACTTTTGAGTAGCTGTCTGCTATTAACTTTCAGCTATCAGTAGAAGATGTTTATGGATTTGAACCAATTTTCCGCCTGAATACGGATACATCCAAAGAAGTTAAAGAACTCTACCAATTGATCATTAACAACAATCAATTGTTTTGTGGAGGATATCGGAGTCGAACCGATGACCCTCTGCGTGCAAGGCAGATGCTCTAGCCAACTGAGCTAACCCCCCGTTTTTTGGAGCTGTCAGCTATTAGCTATTAGCTTTTAGCCTCTTGCTTAGTATTTGTAGACCCGTCCAGATTTGAACTGGAGACCCCTACATTATCAGTGTAGTGCTCTAACCAGGCTGAGCTACGGATCTAAATAATGTGCTAATGGATCCCCAAAAAAGTAATTGGGAATGCTAATGATTAATTAAAAATTGACACTAATCACTTTTACCATCGGACATATAATCCATAGCAAAATCTACTACTATATTATATAAAGAACTTATTCAATAAAAAATTGAAAGAAGGAAGTAACAGCCAAAGTACTCTCTGAACTAACAGAGAACGTAATAGCTCTAAAAAGGAGGTATTCCAGCCGCACCTTCCGATACGGCTACCTTGTTACGACTTAGCCCCAGTTACTAGTTTTACCCTAGGCGGCTCCTTGCGGTTACCGACTTTAGGTACACCCAGCTTCCATGGCTTGACGGGCGGTGTGTACAAGGTCCGGGAA
>JAFDXG010000027.1 GCA_018268105.1 Bacteroidota bacterium
CGGATTGACCGAAAAAATGCGTACTTTTATCCATGTAATTGAAGTTGTGGAAAACCTAAATTACACTAAATCGGGGTAACCATAAAAAGTTACCCCAACTTTTATTTTTTATCGGACAATAGTGAAAATCAAAAAAGAGTTAGAAAAAAATACAGCTTATTGTGGAGAACGTTATCTTGACATCAAAAAGAAAAAAGGCGGATTAAAGAAATATTACAGTCCAGAAATACTGAAAGAATTTGACAAACATTACAAACTTAAATCTACCTAAACCAGCACACCGCAGAAACCGTATAACAAGACGGAGGAACTAAGCGTGAAAAGAACGGCAGCAGGCAACAAACAGTTTTGCAAGAGAGCGGGTGAACGGCTTCGATTGAACGATAGTGCAAAGTTGAACGATAACAATTCTATTCAACATTAGTGCTAAAAGTCCGCTCCCTCGCAAAGCTGCCGGACGTTGGTGGCAATGCTAACGGACGACCGTGCTAAATTGAAAGTTCGGACATAAAACGACCAGAACATTTGCTCCCGAAAATCAGACAAGAAGAACAAATTTACAGAAGACCTAATCTTTTGTTCAGAATATTTGTATATCTTTGCGCAAAATGCAAAGAACTTTGGCTTCAAAGCGATTAAATAGAATTCGAGTTGTGTTGGCGGAACAAAACCGCAAACACAAATGGCTTGCAGATAAGTTGGGTAAAAATCCGGCAACAATTTCGTTATGGTGTAACAACACAAGACAGCCGTCTTTGGAAACGCTTGTAGAAGTTGCAAAAGTTCTGAATGTTGATATTCGCCAACTTTTAAACACTACAAAGGAATGAAAGGCAAACACACATACATTGACCTGTTTGCCGGTTGTGGCGGGCTTTCTCTTGGGCTTAATCGTTCCGAATGGAAAGGCTTATTTGCTATTGAAAAAAGCCCTCACGCTTTCCAAACGTTAGAACATAATTTAATCAACAAAATACAGCATTTTGAGTGGGTTAAATGGTTGCCTAAACAAGCCCACGACATCAATACAGTAATTAAAGATTACGCTGATAATTTAAAAAAACTACAAGGCAAAGTAACTTTAATCGCAGGTGGACCGCCTTGTCAGGGTTTTTCTATTGCCGGGCAACGAAACGAAAAAGACGAACGTAACACTTTAATCAATTCATACATTGAGTTTGTTTCGTTAGTAAAACCAAAACTCATTTTCTTTGAAAATGTGAAAGGCTTTACAATGGAGTTCAAAAACAACCAACAAAAAGGTAAAAAATACTCTCAAATAGTAACTGACAAATTAACGAAAGAAGGCTACAATGTTTATGGACAGCTAATCAATTTTGGCGATTATGGTATTCCCCAAAAACGAACCCGTTTTATTCTTGTAGGTATCAGAAACGATATTAAAAATTCAAGTGTTGAAAAAGCAAAGAGCTTTTTTCAGCTTATTGAAACCAATAAATTTTCGTTCTTAAAAGAAAAAGAACTTTCAGCAACCCCAACTATTGAAGACGCTCTATCTGATTTAATCAGTAGTAAAAAAATCGTTGAAACACCGGATAGAAAGGGCTTTACAAGTGGAGTTTACCAAAAAACAAAATCCAATTACCAAAAATATATCCGCAAGGAAAACGAAAAAACAAAAATCCCTAATAGTCACAGTTTTGCCAAACATTCGCAAAAGGTGATTGACCGTTTGCGTTATGTTCAATCTGTTTCAACAGAATGTAAAAACATTTCAGAAGAATTAAAAAATAAAATTGGCTTATCTACACAAGTTTTAGTTCCGCTACAACCCAAAGAACAAGCACCAACTGTTACTTCGCACCCTGACGATATGATACATTATTGTGAACCTCGTATTTTAACTGTCAGAGAATGTGCAAGGCTTCAAAGTTTTCCTGATTGGTTCGATTTTAAAGGAAAATATACAACCGGAGGGAAATTGCGAAAATCCGAAGTTCCGAGATATACACAGGTTGGAAATGCAATTCCACCTTTATTTGGCGAACAAGCCGGAATAATTTTAAAACAACTTATTTAATGGCTAATTCAGAAAATTTCAAAATAAGTGCAGCATTAAAAAATCTTATCGGAAAGGAATTGATAACCGATGAGTTTGTTGCTGTATTTGAATTAGTCAAAAACTCTTTTGATGCTAACGCAACAAAGGTTGAAGTAATTTTTGAAAATAATAACGAGCCACAAAATGCCCGGATAATCATCAAAGATAACGGAAAAGGAATGAATTATGACGACCTAAAAAATAAATGGTTGTTCGTGGCTTATTCCGCAAAAAGAACCGGAAAAGAAAATGATGATTATCGGGATAAAATAAAACCACAGCGAATTTTTGCCGGAGCAAAAGGTGTTGGTCGTTTTTCGTGCGATAGATTAGGTAGCAACTTAAATCTGATTTCAATAAAAAACGAACCGAAAGCAAAAATCGAAAATCTTGTTGTGAATTGGGAAGATTTTGAAAACTCTGATGAAGAAGAATTTATCAATATCAAGGTTTCTCATAGAGAACTTAAAACAAATTCATACAATTTAAAACACGGAACGGTTTTAGAGATTTCGGGACTTCGTGATATTTGGGACAGAACCCGAATATTGAAGTTAAAAAAATCGTTAGCGAAATTGATTAACCCTAATCAAGGAAATGACAGCGATAAATTTGATATTGATATTATCGCAAAAGATGAAGCAATTGCCGACAAAACAGAAAAAAACAAATTAGACGTAGTCAATGGTTTAGTCAAAAATTCCATTTTTGAAACGCTTGAAATTAAAACATCAAATATTCTTGTTCAGATAAGCCCAAAAGGAGATGTAATCGAAACCATATTGCAAGATAGAGGCGACCTTATTTATCATCTGAAAGAAAAAAATCCATATACAGATTTAAAAAACATTTCAGTTTACTTGTTTCAACTCAACCGAACTGCAAAAGGAAATTTTACCAAAGCAATGGGAATTGAACCTGTAAAATACGGTTCAGTTTTTATGTATAAAAATGGTTTTCGGGTTTATCCTTATGGAGAACCGGGAGAAGATTTATTGTTGATTGATAATCGGAAACAACAAGGATATAACCGTTTTCTTGGCACAAGAGATTTAATTGGTCGAATTGAAATAAACGGAGAACAAGCCGATTTAAAAGAAACAACAAGTCGGGACGGTGGTTTAGTGAAAACTGAAACTTATTATCATTTAGTTGAATTTTTCTACGACTACGTTTTAAAACGTTTAGAGAACTATGTTGTCAATATTATTCAATGGGGCGATGAACGGATAAATAGAGAAACAGGCGAAGTAAGACCGGAATTGTGGGCAAGGGACGTGAAAGTTCAGATTTTAGAAATGATTACGGGTTTTTTTAATCTGAAAAACTACATAGATGTCCAATACAACAAAGACTTTTTAAAGATTATTTCAGACAAGCAAGAAAAGAGCGTTGATAAAATCGTAAAAAACATTTCAAGAGCTGCCGCTAAATCAGGCAACCCTGAAATGATAAAGGAAGCTAAGAAAATTGAAAAAGCTGTCAAGAATATAAAAGCTGACGCAGAAATTGCGACTGCAAAAGCAGAGAAAGCAGAAACATTAAGAAAACAAACAGAAGAAAAACTTGAAGCCGTTGTAAGTCAAAAAAACTTTTTGCAATCGGAAATTAGTGATGATACAAAAAATTTAGAGAGTATTTTACATCATATTGGCTTAACAACAAATTTAATTAAAACCGATATTGAAAATCTTGCAAAAGCAATAAATAAAGGTTCTTCAATGGAAGAATTGGCTGAAATTGTAAAACGCATTAGTCGGCAAAATGAAAAAATCACATCATTCTCGAAATACTTCAAAAAAGTAAATTTCAATATTTACACAAATAAGTTAGATGTAGATATTGTTTCATTCACAAATGAATACATTGAAAACGTTTATAAGAAAAGAGATGATTTAAGAAGAAACAGAGAGCTACTCAATGTAAAAATTAACACGCCAAAGGATTTTGTACACAAAATCAAATTTAGTCCTATTGATATGATTATTGTTTTGGACAATCTAATTAGTAATTCATCAAAGCACGAAGCATCAGAAGTAGAATTAACTTGGCGTAAATCAGGAAAAAGTATAGAACTGTCTTTTAAAGATAATGGAGCAGGAATAAAAGATAATGTTGTTGAAAATATCTTTGACTTTGGATTTACGACATCAAGACGTGGTTCAGGAATTGGACTTTATCACGTAAAAGAAATTATTGAAAAACTGAATGGAACGATAACAGTAAACAACAAATTGAAAAAAGGAGTTGAGTTCATCATTTCATTTTTAAAGTAATCGTATATGAAACTTGAATACAACATACTTTGGATTGACAACGATATACAAGAGTATATTGACAACAGAGAAGTTAATAATCTGAAAACATTTTTAGAAGAATTAGGATTTGAACCTAATATTGTAACTGTTGAAGATGAAGCGGAGTTGGATAATTTTATCTACAATTTCAAATATGATTTAATAATTTCCGACTTTAACTTAAATGCAACTACCGGAGATAAGATAATTGAAAAGATAAGAGATGAGAAAGGGTTTTCTACGGAAATCTTATTTTATACAGCCAAATCCAATTTTAGAGATGACCCAGAAGTGAAAGACCGTTTAGCTTTTATGGACAGAATTACGTTTCACTCTAATAGAGATACGTTTTTGGATAAGGTAGAGAAGTTAATTAAATTAACCTTAGACAAACTTCTTGAACTTAACGCTACAAGAGGTTTAATTACAGCAGCAACGAGCGAATTGGACGTAGAAATTGAGGAAATCGTAATGCAGTTAGTTGTAAAACACAACAAAAGCGATGCTGATTTAAAACAAATCGTTAATGACAAAGTCTTTTCAAAATTAGAAGGAACAGTAAAAAACTTTTGGGATAATTACGGCAATTTTCAAGACTACTTTCCAAAAATTGAAGCTGTAAAGAAGTGGGAAATTCTAAGAGATTTATTGAAGCCCTTGAAATCTCAAAACCAAGAAATCAACACGTTTTTAGAAAACAACAAAACATACCAAGACCAAGTAATTACAATTCGTAATCAATTTGCTCACGTTAAAGCCGTTGAAGAAAATGGAACTTTAAAGTTAAAAGGACGAAAGGACATTGAGTTTGACGACAACAAGTGTATTGAAATTAGGAAAAACTTAATTGCTCATAAACGTAATATTGAAACTCTGAAACAAGCATTAACCGACTGACAACACAGCACAGCCACCAACAAGGGTTTGCCGCAAGTGGGGGTTCAGTGGTAAATTGAAGTTTTGTGCTTTTAATTTACATTTGTAGTAGGTTGAAAGTTGGTGCTTCTAAATCCCCACCTGCGGCAAGCCCCGAACCGTTAGCGGTCACCCTATTGACGACCCTCCAAACATTTAACAGACAGACAAATGAACAGACAGCCCAACGCTTCAGCAAAATCAAAAGAGGTGCAACGCCACCCACAAGCCAACGCACAGTTGCACCACTTTTGCTTTTGCCCCGACCGCACGACAGACCATAAACTATTCTTTTAAATGAAACGACAGTATAAAGCAAGCTACCTTGACAAGAATGTGTTTGACAGCATTTCCGATTTAAGAAAGGGAAATGAGTTCAAGTTTAAAATTCTCGGCCTGCTTGAATCACTTTCAACTTTTGACACATTCACCAACATTGACTTTAATAATCCAACTACAATTCCTTCGCTATTAGCAGTAGCAAACAACATTATCACAAGAGGCAATCCGACAATCTGTAGCAATTACATTTCTGAAAAGCTCAAATCATTTTCAACAGGACTTTCAGTGACAGATTTTTATTCTGCTTTACACTTGGTTGACACAAGACAGAATGTTCCTGAATTTCACACTGATGATTTGGAAAGCAATTTTGAAAAAGCATTTATTCAAAATTATATCCCTTCAAATAGAAGATATCTTACGCAATTTCTCCAACATCAACGAGCAAAAAAAACGATTACTAAAAATGGAGGAGATGATGGACGGGTAGACTTTTCTTTTGAGACACCTTACTATAAGCCAGTAACGAAGAAAACAAAGTATCAAAAAGAAAAACAATTAAAAGAAAGGGAAGCATCGTTCATAATTGAAGTTGACGGAAGTGCATACCATTATGATAGTTTAATAGATGATATTCGAGATTATGAAACATCTGATTTTGGAGCTACCCTTAGAATAAGTGATAAAAAGATTGGGCAGGATATTCAAAAGATGTTAGATGCTCTTTCTCAATCCGAATATTTCAAAACAATTGAAAGATTAAGGCAAAAAGATTTTGAAGAAATGAAGAAACTTCAAACTTATGTTTTAGCACCAGTTGCAATAGCAAGGTTGCAAAAAGTCATTAATCAATTCTTGATTGTGAAAAGCGAAGAACTCAAAGCAAATAACAAAACAGAAATCCGGGTTGCTATTCTTGAAAGAGATATTCCTTGCGGGCACATTGCAGTTGAAGATTTGAATTTGCTTTACTCAAATTTGATTGGACTTGAAAACAAACAAACCTTAATTCCAAAAATTGAAGCAACAATATTTGCTGATGCAAATTTTTTCAATCAAGAGTTACAGCCTGACCGTTGCAATCTTAATAGCGAAAATATTGTTGCTGCTGAATATGATTTAGTAATTGATATTTCTACTCTTTGGAGAACAGGAATTTTTCAAGCAGATAATGACTTTCAAAGTTTACCAAACTCTGTTATCATTCGCAGTTCCCATTTTACGGAACACGACTGCCGAAATGAAATCTATTGTTCAAACAAAGTCGATTACAGAGATTTGACTACTGAAATTGGAAACGAACAGCACAAAGAGATTGATGAAGCACTACCCCACATTGAATATTTTTTGAAAAATATTTTTCAAAAAGAAAAGTTTAGAAAAGGACAACTCCCAATTTTGAACAGAGCATTAAAGAACGAAACTGTTATTGGTTTGTTGCCAACAGGAGGCGGAAAATCTTTGACCTATCAGTTAGCAGCTTTGTTGCAACCGGGAATTACTATAATCATCGACCCTATTCGTTCTCTAATGGTTGACCAGTATGAAGGATTGTTAAACATAGGAATTGACAAATGTGATTTTATCAATTCAATCCTATCAAGAGAAGAAAAGGTTTTTGTTCAAGATAAAGTTTTGCCTAATGGCAAAACTCAATTTCTTTTTTGTTCTCCTGAAAGATTAGTAATTCAAGAATTCAGAGAGGCACTTGATAGAACCAACGACAAAGGTTTTTTCTTTTCTTATTGTGTAATTGATGAAGCCCATTGCGTTTCCGAGTGGGGACACGATTTTAGAACGCCTTATTTGAATTTAGGGGAAAACGCAATTCAATTTTGTAAAACATTTGATGAAACTCACATTCCAATTTTTGGTTTGACAGCAACTGCTTCCTTTGATGTTTTAGCTGACATTGAAAGAGAATTAAAAATAAAGCGTAATGACGGCAAAGCCGTCATTCGTTATGAGAACACAGTTCGTGATGAAATAAACTATCAGATTCACAAAATTGCAGTTCCACACAATCCGGGAGTAGCAGCCCCAAATAAAGATAACATAGGAGAAGCTAAACGGAACCAAACCGCCCTTGTTATAAATAGCATCAACAGAACGGATAAAGCATTATTGGTTTACAATAATCCTGATGTTTATAGAGACATTTTAAAGAAAACTTATGACGATTATTTACCCTCTTCTGAAAAAGACATACTCCTTGAAAAATATGACCTTGAACAATTAGAAGATCAAATTAAAAACGACAGAGCGAGAGAAGATTTTATTAATGATAAACTCCCTAGGATTATATTAAAAAATGAAATTGATTTGCCTCTCAAAAAAACAGAGAATGGAAAACTCAATTATGGTATAATTGTCTTTTGTCCTCACACAGGCAAACCAGATAAGAAAGGGAACAGAAGTGAACTAGGGGTGCTAACCTATTTTGATTATTTGAAATCTAGATGTCCTTATGACGAAATTGTTTATTTCATTGGTTCAGGAAACTCACTTGATAAAGACGAGCAAGACAAATTATCATTTGAGAATCTGAAATTGTTCAAGGAAGATGAAGCATCAGTAATGGTTGCAACAAAAGCATTTGGAATGGGAATAGACAAACCAAATGTTCGCTTGACAATTCACAGCAATATTTCTGCTTCAATAGAATCTTTTGTTCAAGAAAGTGGTAGAGCAGGCAGAGATGGGAAAACTTCCTTGTCAATAGTTCTCTACAATAATCAAAAAATCGTCAAGGGCCAAAATGGAGATATGATTAGTAGAGACAGACAAGTCTTAGATAACTTTTACAAAACATCTTTCAAAGGAGCAGACAAAGAACGAAGTATTATTTGGGAATTAAGGACCAAAATATTATTTCCAAACATTACAAACTTGCGTTTGCTGAATGATAAACTGAACGAAGCGTTTGACGATGAATTGAATTTAGAATTGGGGGGTATCACAAAAGGATTGGGTGGCAAGCCTGATAAAGATTGGACACATATTGTTTTCATAAAAAATAGTGAAGATGCTAATGTTGGTTGGATAAATATTGAGAATAAAACAGCGACAAAATTTGCGAGCGAAGATTTAGCAAACGAGTATCTTGAACTTATCAATTCATTCATTCCAAATTATCAGAATTTGACTAAAAATGAAACAAGAACTTTTCTAAATGCAAAAACTGAAACCACTGAATCGCAAACAGGACTTGAACACTTATTGAATGACGATGATTTTGATTTCTCACTACCAATTCCAATTCCATTCAAGAATATGTTTTTCTGTAAGGGTGAAAAAGGCGGGTTTGACATTACCGATGAATTTGCATTTGAAAAACACTACGGGTATTTCAAACAAAGCAGTCGCATACAATGGCTATTGACAAACAACAGAATTACAGAAGCCAATTTGAAAAGCAAATTCAGGGACTCAATAAAATGGGATAATAGTTTTGAGGAATTTGTAAACGGTTTACCACTACTGAATGAAGATGATAGACCTCTTTTACTCGACACAGTAATGTTAAAGGTTAGATATTACATTCCAAGAAATCAAGACGACACAGCAAAGGCAATTTACCGACTTACAAGCATTGGTATAATTGACACTTACACTATCGAATATCAGCAACAAGTTTACAAAGTCAAGTTAAGCAAGAAAACAGACAAACAGTATTTTGACAACTATCAATTATTGGTAGAAAGATATACTTCAAAAGAAGAAGCACGAAAACTAAGAGTGGAATGCGAAAGTGATTTTAACGAAAGTGAAAACGCAACAGTCATAAGTAAATGCTTGGAACACCTGACAAATTTCATATACGAGAAAATTGCCGATAAAAGAAAACGAGCCATTGATGATATGGTTGGATTGTGTGATGAAACAATTGTAGTTACAGACCCAATTGAGCAATCTGAAAAAATTAAGGAGAATATTTACTATTACTTCAACGCCAAATATTCAAGAGAGGGAAATAAAGCAAAAACAGAAACAGGAGAAGTTGTTGATGCCTTCCTGAAACAAGACCAGAACGAATTATCAATTGAAGAAACCATTTGGAAATACATTGAAACGATTATTGACTTTGATGATAACGGAGCAATCGTAAACAATATAAAACACTTGCGAGGAGCAACAATGAGAATGTTGCGAGGAACAAGCGGGGCACCTCAATTCAATATTCTGAAATCCTATTCTCTTTATCTTCTTTCATCCAATTCACCGCAGTTAGTTAAAGAGGCGACTGAAGAATTAAAAATTGGAATAAATAGTTGGAGCGAACTTGAGCCAGATACTTTTAACTTTGACAAATTCTTTTTGCGGTTTAAGGGGAATATCAAACGGCACATTGGAGAAATTTCCGATGAATTATTTGGTGATGTTGATGATGACTACTACACAACAAAGAATTTGAATTGGCTCAAAAAGTTTAACCCTAAATTTTTAAAAGATTATAGTAATGCCATCACAACAAGTAATTGAAAAATTAGAAAAACTTCAATCGGAACTTGAAACAGTTTCTGTTGCTATTAAGCATATTGAAGATGCTTCAAAGGTTGCCAAGACAGCAGCAGATATTTTGAAGAAAATGCCAGAACTGCTTACTGAATTAAAAGCAGTAGAAGAAAAACATCGTAAAGATTTACAGAAAGACCTCAAAGAAAAAATAGATGCAATTGAAAAGCAATTGCAAACATTACTGACTGAATTAAAAGATAAAGCAAAGCAGCTTAGTCAAGTCATTGAGGAAACAAAGAAATTGGAGAAAGCAATCAACGAC
>JAFDXG010000028.1 GCA_018268105.1 Bacteroidota bacterium
AACAAATCGGCCAGAAATATGATCTAACTAAGGAGCGGATGCGTCAAATTGAAGAAAGGGCTATAAAACGGCTTCAAAAAGCACGTTACAGCAGTTCCCTGAAAGCATATTTAGGATAAGCCATTTGCTTGTTTATTGATAAATCAATCCCGACAGATAATTTTACTGCCGGGATTTTTTATTACTATAACCCCGCACCCTTTGAAATCTTGAACAGTATGAGTGAACCATGATTTGTGAATCGTGTCATTTGAATCACCTTTCTTACTGCTCACCTTTCTCACCTCTCACTTTCTCACCCTCTCACTTTCTCACCCTCTCAACCACTCACCTGCTCTCTTATCACATTTTTTATCTCACTTTTCTCAATTCCTTTAATATTTCTTTTTGCCTGTTGTATATGTCTTTCGTTATGGGCGATAATAAATTGAAATACATCTCCCAGGTTCAGTTTTATAAATTTTGCTATTGATACAGGAACGTTGATTTTATTAAGATCTGCCATTTCAGCTTTTTTCAGATATTGCAATAGAGTCTCTTGTTGCTGAATAAATTCGGCAACAACTGCATAAGCATCTAATTGAGTTGAAGGATTATGTTTTTTAAAGGCCTTCATTTTTTTCTTCCCGGTTTCCGGGTCCATCATACGGGTAAAATAATTACCCAGCCATGAACTCCGGAAGGTGCTTTTGGATGGATGATTTTTGAATTTTTCTAATCCATTTTTGATTTGAGGCAGATAATAATCACCATACCCATTCAGATGATCTATACATTGAGCGATACTCCATCCGCCATTTTCAGCCGCTTTAAGTAACACGGAAGAAGGTAAATTCTGAAACAGACTTACAGCTTCGCGGATATGAAGTTCTACCTTGTCTTCAAGCCTGTTTAATAACAATACTTTGTTTACTGGTTTCATAATTATATGAATTGTGATTGAAATATTTATGCAAAAATGAATAGATCATCAATAACAAATCTTGGTATTTACCATGATTTTCATATTCTGACTGAATTAATAAGCTTACTGAAATTACTGGGGTCTATTCCAAGATAATTTGCAAGGTATTTATGGGGTATCATTTGCAAAATATGAGGGCTACGCTGCATCAGCTTACGAAATTTCTCTTCCGAAGAAAAACATTGCAGCTCAGTGAGCCTCTCCAAAACACCTGAAAGAGCTGCTGTAATGCCTTTCCTTATCATAGTATTAATATTGGGATAAGAATGCATGAGGTTTTCAAGTTCAGAAAATGGCGCCCTTAGAAATGATGAGGGGGTAAGTGTTTCATAAAAATACGCAGATGGTGTTTGCTGCATCAGTGCATCGAGCACCCCACCAAATGAATATGGATACGTAAATACAATAGTGGCTTCCCTACCCTTCTCATCATAATAAACTACACGCTGGACTCCTTCCAATACAAAATACAAGTACTTTTCTTTATCCCCTGCTCTTGTCAAAACCTCTTTTCTTTTGTAATTCACCAGAGTCCATATCCTTTCTAATCCCAGCCATTCCGTTTCAGTAAGCGGATGTATGGCTTGAACTAATTTTTTTATATGTTCAAGAGATTGTTGCACAAGCGAATTTAATTCCTATATTAACATGCTAACTAATTAGTTTTTTTTAACTTAGTCAATAATATTCAACCCCCTTCACTGGTTCATTAAAGCCTTGCTGTTGTTTCTGTATGAAAAAAAATTACATTATCGGGATACTCACTGTGTCTGCTGTATTGGCTGTTATAGTTTTCAGATATTTTACCAACAAGGGGTCAGGCGATGGGGCAAGCCGCGAAATCAGCTATAATTTCCAGATACGCCCCATACTTTCTGACAAATGTCTCGCCTGCCACGGGCCTGATGCGAATAAAAGAGAAGCCGGGTTACGGCTCGATATAGCAGAAGAGGCCTATAAAGCACTCAAAGAACATCCCCGGGCACATGCTCTTGTACCCGGTAAGCCTGAGTTATCAGAACTGTTTCTTCGCATAAGTTCTGCAGACACTTCCTACAGAATGCCCCCTGCTTCCAGCAACCTGCCTTCGCTTACTCCTGATGAAATTGAATTAATTCGTAAATGGATTGTGCAGGGTGCTAAATACGAAAAGCACTGGGCTTTTATAGCCCCGGTAAAATCACCTCTCCCTAAAGTAAATAATGAGAAATGGCCAAAAAACGAAATAGATTATTTTGTACTGAACAAAATGGAGGAAAAAGGACTTGAACCCAATGATGAAGCTGATAAAGCCAGGTTGCTGCGCCGTATATGTTTTGATATAACCGGACTCCCGCCTACTCCCGCAATGATAGATAAATTTATCAGCAACAACTCTCCCGATGCTTATGAACAAATGATAGATACGCTTTTGCAACATCCCTCCTTTGGCGAACGAATGGCAATACCCTGGCTCGATGCAGCCCGATATGCAGATTCTCACGGTTACCAGGACGATAATTACAGGTCGCAATGGCCCTGGCGCGACTGGGTGATCCATGCATTCAATGAAAACCTGCCTTATGATAAATTTGTTACCTGGCAACTTGCCGGCGATCTCATACCCAATGCTACTAAAGAACAGGTACTGGCAACCGGCTTCAATCGCAATCACAAAATCACCGAAGAAGGCGGTGTGATTGACGAAGAATACCGGGTAGAATACGTAGTGGACAGAACCAATACTTTTGGTACCGCATTGCTTGGTATGACTATTCAATGTGCACGCTGCCACGATCATAAATATGATCCCATATCACAAAAAGATTTCTACCAGGTTTCTGCTTTCTTTAATAGTATTAAAGAAGTGGGTATTGAGTCTACCGTTGGTGGACATGAGACTTTTGCTAAAAATCCAAGAATGGATATTACGCAGGAAGACCTGCAGGGAGTATTGAATTTTATGAATAAATCCGACACCCAGGGTTTGCAGGTATCTGTGATGAAAGACCTTGATACAGCCCGTAAAACTTATATTCTTTCCCGTGGGGTTTACGATCAGCATGCAACGGAAGTATTCCCAGGCACACCAGCAGCCATCATGTCTTTTGCAGATACTTTACCTAAAAACAGGCTGGGGCTTGCAGAATGGCTATTCGATCCACGCAATCCGCTTACAGCAAGAGTGTTTGTTAATCGGGTTTGGCAGGATATCTTTGGAAGGGGTATTGTAAAATCACCGGGGGATTTTGGTATGCAGGGTGACCTGCCTTCTAATCCAAAACTACTTGACTGGCTTGCTGTAGATTTTCGGGAAAATGGATGGAATATAAAAAGACTGATCAAACAGATATGTATGTCTGCTACTTACCGGCAGTCTTCTATTGTCACACCGGAGAAAAAGAAAATTGATCCAGAGAATATTTATCTCTCCCATGCACCACGCATACGTATAAACGCAGAAATGGTTCGGGACCTTGTATTGGCAAGCAGTGGATTACTCAACAAAACAATAGGCGGTCCGAGTGTTAAACCTTACCAGCCGCCAGGATTATGGGAACTGGCAACTTCCGGGCGGGGACTCCTAGCTACTTACCGGCAGGATCATGGTGCGTCTTTGTACAGGCGGGGATTATATACTTTTATTAAGCGAACTGTACCGCCACCATCCATGATGATTTTTGACGCTAGCAACCGCGATCAGTGTGAAGTCAACCGCCCCAGAACCAATACTCCTCTGCAAGCGCTCATTATGATGAACGACCCTACGGTACTGGAATCAAGTAAGGCTATGGCAGACCTTTTAATACAGGAAAAGAAAAAGCCAGAAGCTACAGTGACTGAAGCATTTATGCGTATCATTAATCGTCATCCTCAAAAAAATGAAACTGATTTATTGCTGCTATATCTGACTGAACAGCAGATATATTTCAATACTCATCCGGAAGAGGTAAAGAAAATAACCAATGTAGGAGAATATAAAGCAAAAACAACAGCTTCACCGGTACTTGCTGCTACCATGCAAATGATACAGGTGATTTATAATATGGATGAAGCCATTACAAAAACATAGTGCCATGAATAAAGAATTACTGGAATATGGTTTAAATATTAATCGCAGAAAGTTTTTATCAAGGTTGAGTATTGGATTGGGAAGCGCTGCCCTGGGTTCGCTGTTGATACCTGGCTTGTTTGACGGGACAGCAGCCGAAGAAGAAGCCGGTTTTATTCCGGGTATACCACATTTTGCGCCCAAGGCAAAAAGAGTAATTTATCTTTTTCAGAATGGCGCCCCATCACAACTCGAAACATTTGACTACAAGCCTACATTGGTAAAAATGATGGGGCAGGATTTACCCGAGTCAGTTCGAAACGGACAGAGACTCACCGGGATGACCTCTTCACAAAAATCATTTCCATTAGTTGGTTCCTATTATTCATTCAAACAGTATGGGCAATCCGGTGCGTGGGTAAGTGAAATATTTCCACATATGGCAGGAATTGTAGACGATTTATGTATCGTTCGTTCCCTGCATACAGAAGCCATCAATCATGATCCGGCGCTTACTTTTTTCCAGACAGGAGCCCAGCAGGGTAATCGTCCAAGCATGGGATCATGGGTGAGTTATGGATTAGGTACCGAAAACAAAAACCTGCCGGCATTCTGTGTGTTGCTTTCTCGGGGTAAAGGCAATGGACAGGGCGTATATTCAAAGTTATGGTCAAATGGTTTTCTTGATTCAATTCACCAGGGTGTACAATTCAGCAGTGGCGAAAACCCAATCTTATATTTACAGGATCCGGAAGGTATGGACAGGACATCGAGGAGAAAAATGCTGGATAAAGTAGCCGCACTCAATGAAATGGAATTAAAAGAATTTGGTGATCCTGAAATTGCTACCCGGATACAACAATACGAAATGGCATACCGTATGCAAACCGCAGTCCCCGAAATCATGGATGTATCCAAAGAATCGGATGATATCATAAAATTGTATGGCCCCGAATGTCTTGTTCCGGGTACTTATGCGGCCAACTGTTTACTTGCCCGTAAACTTTCTGAAAATGGGGTTCGGTTTGTACAACTATATCACCAGGGATGGGATCAGCATGGAAATCTTCCCAATGAGATGAGAGGGCAGGCTAAAGACGTAGACCAGCCATCAGCAGCATTGATTACAGATCTGAAACAAAGAGGATTACTTGATGAAACACTTGTGATATGGGGCGGAGAGTTTGGCAGAACTAATTATTGCCAGGGCAAAATGAGTGTTGAAAATTATGGCAGAGATCATCATCCAAGATGTTTCTCTATCTGGATGGCCGGCGGTGGTATTAAACCGGGAATGGTATATGGAGAAACAGATGAGTTTGGGTATAATATTGTAAAAGACCCGGTGCATATTCATGATTTCCATGCTACTATCCTTAATCAATTAGGATTTGACCATGAAAGGCTTACCTACCGATTCCAGGGCAGGAGGTACAGACTTACTGATGTGTCGGGACATGTAGTGAGGGATATTTTAGCATAACTGCAAAAACAATACACCAGATAATTATTAATAAATCTATGCAACGAAGAAATTTCTTACGTAAAGCCGGGCTTGCCACTGCCGGATTTGCAATTGCCAAAGATATGTTTGCCTATAAAAAAGATCCAGTGTATGGGCATAACAATATGCGTTACAGAATGGATGTCAAATGGGGGCAACTTAATCCTGAAAAATATCCTGTCAATGATTGCCACGAGATGGTACAGGATCGCAGGGGCAGGATTATTTTACTGACTAATGAAACAAAAAACAATATTCTGATCTATAACAAATCGGGTAAACTGTTACAAAGCTGGGGACATGAATTTCCCGGAGCTCACGGGCTAACGCTGCACAGGGCCGGAGGAGAAGAATATCTTTTCATAACTGATACCAATCGCCACCAGGTATTTAAAACAACACTTGATGGTAAAATTTTACTCACTATTGATGTTCCTCTTGAAACAGGGGTATATGAATCGAAAGAAGCATTTGTGCCTACAGAAACAACAGTATTGGATAATGGCGACTTCTATATAGCCGATGGATATGGATCTCAGTATGTAATTCATTATGATGAGAAAGGGAATATTAAAAACTATTTTGGCGGGAAAGGGAATACAACTGCTAATTTAGATAATGCACATGGGATTACTATTGACCGCAGGCAGGCTGATATGACACTGTTGGTTACCGACAGAACAAGAAATTGTTTCAAACGCTTTTCTATGGATGGAAAATTGATTGAAGTAATTGAACTGCCGGGGGCATGTGTTTGTCGCCCCGTTATTCAAGGAGATTATTTATATGCAGCAGTGCTGCGTTCTCCCAACCTGCAGGCTGAAAAAACCGGATTTGTTACGATTCTTGATAAGCAAAATAAGGTAGTTTCCAATATTGGCGGCACAGCACCTGTCTACAAAGATGATAAGCTCCAGCAGATGGCACAGGCGGAAAAAATATTTGTACATCCCCATGATGTTTGTGTGGATGATGATGGCAATTTGTATGTAGCACAATGGGCCTCAGGAAAAGTGTATCCTTATAAATTCAGCCGGGCATAATGCAAAAAATATTAAAAATCGGATCAGGCGCTTTATTTGGCGCTATGGTGTTTTTACTTTTTCTGGTGGTTTTTCAGGGGGTGATAAGCATTCCTGCATGGCTTGCAGTGGCAGGAAGAATGCATCCTATGTTCCTTCATTTTCCAATAGTATTACTGTTACTTTCTTTTATTACCATGTGGTTGCCTGGCAGTAAAAACCGAAACGATGAATGGTTATCTTTGCTTCGGTTAATGGCAGCACTTACGGCTGCCGTTACCGCAATTATGGGTATGTTGTTATCAATGGAAGACGACAGGTCCGGAGATATTTTAGAACAACATAAGTGGGGTGGAGTTATTATTGCTATTGCCGGATTTTTATTTTACACCTATTTCCCATTGCTTATCCGGCATGTTTTGATTACGAGAATTTTTACCGTCTTTGCCACTGTTGTTATCATTATTACCGGGCATTGGGGAGCCGATCTTACTCATGGTAAAAACTATGTACTTGCTCCGTTAAAAATTAATGAAACACATAAGGTGTCTCCTGATAAAGCTATCATATTCGCAGATATTATTCAACCTATTCTGGAAAAAAAATGTGCAAACTGTCATGGGGAAGCAAGTATAAAAGGGGGGCTTCTATTATCTGATATTGACGGAGTATTAGCCGGTGGCAAAACCGGACCGTTATTTATTCCCGGTCAGCCGGATACCAGTTTACTCATCCATCGAATACAACTTCCATTAGAAGATAAAAAGCATATGCCACCTGCATCAAAACCTCAATTGACACAGGCAGAGTCAGCTTTGTTATATACCTGGATCGCCTCCGGGGCAGCGGCGGATACCCTGTTGTTCAGTCTGCCTGAAAAAGACAGTTTTCGGGTAATGGCAACCAGATATCTGCAACCGGCAGAAGTTGCAGGTACTGAAGAACCAGTATATGATTTTAAAGCCGCTGATGAAAAAAAAGTATTAGCACTTAACAACAACTATCGTATTGTAGTACCACTTGGTAGAAATTCACCTGCGCTGTCTGTTAATATCTTTGGCAAGAATGCTTACTCCACTAAATCACTGGAAGAATTACTGGAAGTAAAACAACAGATCACCCAGCTTAATCTTTCCCGTATGCCGGTAAAAGATGCTGATATAAAAGTGATTCAGCAACTGACAAACCT
>JAFDXG010000029.1 GCA_018268105.1 Bacteroidota bacterium
CAATTGTTGAGAATATTATCCAGGTCTTCTTGTTCAAAATTAGAAACGCCGATAGCCCTGAGTTTTCCTGACTGATAAGCCTCTTCCAATGCCCGCCAGGCTTCGCGGTTGCCTTCAAAGTAAGGCTCGCTTTCTAAAAATTTCGCCCAGGGTTTCGGACTATGAATGATCATCAGATCAATGTAATCCAATCCTAATTTCCGGAGCGAACCATCAATAGATGCTACCGCTCCTTTATAGGATTTCACTTCAGCGGCTAATTTGGTAGTCACAAAAATCTGGCTTCTGTCCACACCACATTCACGGATACCTTTTCCCACACCGGCTTCGTTACCGTAAGCCTGTGCCGTATCAATGTGGCGATAGCCAAGCATTACTGCATCTTTTACTGGCTGTGTTACTTCTTCATCCTTAATAAGCCAGGTACCCAAACCAAGTTTTGGGATGGCAACGCCATTGGATAGCGTATAGTTTTCTTCTAAAATCATAGTTCTGTATTTTTAATAATGTTAATGGCATTGATGGCATTGGGGAAACCGATATAGCCGATGCATTGCACCATGGCGGCTACTAACTCCTCTTTGGTAATTCCTGTTTTCAAACAACCTTTGGCGTGGGCTTTCAACTGAAACTCAGCACCGAGAGTTGCCAGTACACAATACATCAGTAGTTCCCGGTTCTTAACATCCAAACCACCACGGGTATAGTAGTCACCAAAGTCGGCTTCGGTCAAAAATTGTGGTACATAGTCTTTGAATTTTCCGGGCAAAGTGCTCATCAGTTGTTTAATCTCATCACCATAAAACGACTGCTGGATGGCTTTCCCTTTTGCAAAACGATCTTCATCGTTTACAGTACCCTGATTTTCCTGCGGAAGTTGAATCCCTTTTTCTTTGAATACTTCATTAATCACACCCACTGCATTCAGCGTTCTGGGATAACCGATGTAAGGAGCGCATTGATACACTGCCTCACGGAGTTCAATCGGTGTTACGCCCACATTCATCGCGGCATTGGTATGTGCTTTCAACTGCGGTAAAGCCTGTTGTGCTACCAGGGTTACCACCGTGATGAGTTCCCGTTGTTTGTTGTTGAGTACGCCCGTGTGAAACACATCCCCAAAAATAAATTTCTGTAAAATGTTCATCAGCTCAGGATCGGTGTCTTGTCCGGTCAACGCCTCACCACCAAAAAGCTGGTGGTAGGTTTCTTTGGTTAATGCTGTTCTGTACATGGTTTTATTATTTTGATTGTTCACCTGTGCGGTTGCAGAAAAAAAGCAACTTAAAGCAAGCAGGGTGTATAAAATTATTTTCTTCATAGCCTGATTTTTAAAACCCACTTAAAGAATGACTACATAAAGGTAGAATAGAATATAAGGATCGGATGTATGCGGATTACGGAAGTTTTTACCTTTTTTACGGATTGGGGGAACTGGGGTTCGTAAAAACCAATTTGCTATTGTTCCGGAGCTGTTTATTCGTATCCATCCTACGAAACCCATCCTCGCTATAAAGAAACAGACATATAGTTTTGCGGGAGCAGTACGTGTAGGTTTTCTTTTGTGGTGATGTTGATATTTTCAAATATATGAGTGAGCCACTGCTATGGATTGATATTGTGCAGGCGGCAGGCAGCAAAAAGACTGCATAGCCTAGCTGCATCCTGTGCCTGTTCATGGCTTCCGGCAAAAAATAATTTTTCCTGCCCAGGGCTACAAGGTGGATACCTAACAAATCATTTACAAATCCACTATATATTCGTGTATTCGCTGTTTTGTTGTATCCATTCAATCGGTACTTTTTAAGTCTGCTGGAATTAGTCGGGAACTAAGTCTCTTCCCCCAACCTACATGAAATTTTTATTCTATAAAATACACAATGGATGAATGAACATTTTTTTGAGATTTCCTCCTGGCTAAAAAACAATAATAAATATTCAAGAGAAATTTATGTAGTATCGTCAGTTATTCAGCAGACCCTATTTAATCCGTTGAAAAGATTGAGAATGAAATAAGGCTCCCCTAAATCCCCCGGAGAGGGACTTAGAGAAGCTTTTAAAACCATTGGATATTTAAAACTAATGAGTTATACAATAGAAGAAATGTCAAGAGTTTTTCATCATTCTTCCTTTTTCTTACTGCAGACACTTACCACTTTTTATGTCACTTTCTGTAGGATTGTAAGCGTTTCCGGAAACACGATATACACCTGTATTACCGCCGCCTTTTACAACTTTGGCGATGCCACACAAACTGGTCAATATTTTATTATCCGTTATCGTGATACTGCTAATAGCGCCTTCCACATTCGCCAGTCCGTCAATATGGACAAGCTTATCATTGGCAACGATACCGATACCTGCCTTCATTGATTTTATCTTCTCAAGCCCCTGCAGGTCTTTTAACTCAGGATTGCGACTAATGTCGATACCACCGGCATTGGTGAGTGCAGCCATCCCTTTGAGCGAAGTGAGTTTAGTGTTGGTCTGAATAGTAAGAAGTCTCCCATTCACATCACTGCCGATGGATTTTAATTTTGCCAGCCCTTCCAGCCCGGTTAATCCGGTGGTGATAATCCTGGTTTCCTGCCCAACAGTCTCAAGGTTGGCAAATCCTGAAATATCAGTGAGGTTCTTACCTCCGATATTAAACGAGGCACCCACCGTTTTCAAATTCTTAAAGCCTTTGATGCTTGCCAGGGGCCCGTCATATCCGGATAGTCCGGAGCCATAACCGGCGGCTTGTTCAAGAGACAGGGAATTTGTAATAGTGGTGAGTTTATTGAACCCATTGATTGTTTGCAGCTTTACGCTGGCACCCGGAATTTGTGGATTATTAATATACAGATCTCCATTTACCTTTTCCAAATTGGCAAAACCATCAAGATGGGTAATGCCGGCACAGTTGTCAATCACTAATCTTCCGCATGATTTTAGTGCGGGAAGATCAAAATTAGTTAATGCCTGTGTTGTTTCGTACCCGCCATGGATCTCAAAAGTACCGCTGACTGTTTCAAGCACGTTCATATTAAAGGTTGCCAGCTTCGCATGGTTTGTAATGCTAACAGCATCCGCCGTTTTAAGTTTGGATAGACTTATCGTCGTCATCGCATCATTTCCTTTGCAGTCAATCGTTCCTGCAGTCTCCAACAGCGGGAAGGTGGCTGTCTGGAGTGCTTTGTTGGATTGGATATTCAGGATGGCGGTTGATTTCAGTTTATTGGATACGGCAGTAATATCTGTCAGTACATCATTTCGGTTAATGGTGACAAAGCCAGTCACGTCAGCAGGTATATTAATACCATCGAGTTTGGTAAGTTTAACACATTGATCAATATTCAACCTTCCGGTGCACACAATATTTTTCAGGGCGCTTACGGAAGTCAGTGATGCGTTATCTATGAGTGTCAGCCCCCAGCTACCCAAAGTACCACTGGCATTACTAAAGGTATTCAGGTTTTCCAGCAGCGTGTTGGTGATCTCTATATTTCTACAGTTATTCACCGATTTCAGATTTGGAATAGATAATGTTTTTAGAACAGGGCTTCTTGTAATACTGATATAACCATTGCCCGAAGGGCTGATGGCTTCAATAGAAGGTAGGGTAAGCCCAACAAGTGATAGATTATAGGTTACAATAATGACTTGAATTTCCTTGTTTGCCAGCTTGGGGAAGGCTGCGTTGATCAGGCTCCCGTTTTCTATCAGGCTTAAATTTGAAATACTTTCCAATTCAGCCAATCCGCCAAGGCTGGTAATGGTGTTCCTCCTTAGTTCAAGTCCTCCTACTTTTTTCAGTTTTGTTATGCCACCAAGATCACTGATGTTGGAAACATAGAGTGTGCCGGTTACTTCCGTGTAAGCAGAATCAATAAAAGCCTTTAAAGTGGCGGCACTATTAATGGTGTAATCCCCACTATACACTTTTGAATTACCGGGATCACCACCCCCATTGTTTTCATCACAGATTTTTACAGGATCTTGTATCATATAAGCAACGGAGGGGTTAACATTAATATTCATATCCTTGCTTTTTTTTCCTGTTGCAACATCGTATATCGTAAGCACCACGTTGTCAATACGGTTCTGCAATGCTGTATAGAAAACGTATTGGACGGTAAAGCGGCCTTCATTTCCATAAATGGGAGCTGTAGTACTTTTCACAATCGTATTGCCGCTTCTCATGCTCAAAAATGCATAACCCATGGTTACCGGTTTATTGTCGCAATTCATGGCCTTACCATTTACATTTACCACTGTTTCTCCGTTTCCTCCGCCATTGCCTTGCGGAGGCAATGTAATGGTAACAGTAGTAGGCGGGTTGGTAGGTGTAACCTCTACCGTTACACTTTCTCCTTCTGTTGCTATTGAAGGCGGTGTAGGAGGCGCTTCATCGTCGTTAGCAGAATAATTGGTGTTAGTAGGATAATCCGGGCCGCCGGGTTGTACCGGCGTAACCGTTACCTCCATTACGTCTGATACATTGGGAAGTGGAAAACTAACTTCTGTAGAAGCAGATTGGGGGTTGCTGTTCGCGTCAGCGGAAGGCGAAGGAATGGTGTTGGTATAAAGCGTAGTTTTTGTTTTTTTATCTTTTACGTTCAGTACAAATACAGGCGGGTTATCCAACAGTTTATTGATATCCTGATCCGGATCCGTGCTGGTTATTTTCGGCAGCATCCACCTGAATATCATCGGCAGCATCATCATCGGGTTCCAGTGGTCAAAATTCCACATACTGAAGTGTGAAACCTTGCCGGTATATTTTCCATCAGCATAGGTACCGTTTCCCTCTTCTTTCCATATTCCTTTTACTTCATCAAAATACCACATGGCTATGGAAGGTGATGCGCTTGCCTTCAGGGTTTTGGGAACAGGCAGCGTGATGGTAGCCTGGGCTCCGGCTTTGATATTTAATTTGTTTCCGTTGCCATCCAACAGGTCAATAGCTGACATGCCGTAAGAAATCAGAGAGCCTCTTTTACCTTCGGTATTGTCTGCGGCCAGGTCTCCTGGCATACGCGCAAAGAAATCCGGGCTGGTGGGATTTATATAATTTGCTACTACGTTTATATTGCCTGTGTACCCATCAATGGCATTGGCAGGCAGTTCTACCTTAATACCTCCAGGGGAAGCAGCAGCCCCGCCGGTGGCAGCATTAATAGTACCAATGCTTCTTTGCGCAAGCATCTTGATTACAGGCAGGTTAGTCATCCCGTCTTTCTTTGGCTGAAAAATACGGGAACCTTTAAAATAACCGGGCTTTGTGGTTGTAATATACGCCCTTGCCTGGTCAATGCTGATATTCTTAAAAATAAAAATACCATTCACATCCGTGGTAGCGGTAGTGCCTGCTGCTTTTACAGTTACACCACTCAAAGGTTTGTCATCTTCACCCAGTACCCTTCCGAACACATTGGTATTAATAAGAACGCCTTCTTTAGGAAGTTCAGGAAAATCAGGTGTTCTGCCTTCAGGCTCCAGAAGATCATGCTTACTACAGGCATATAATAGCATTGGAAGAAATAAGAGATATACGATTTTCTTTTTCATACTATACAATAATTTGGCATTGACATATTTAATTACATAACAAAAATGGAAAGGGGAATCCATGTCCTCAATACCTAATTTGTAGTACAGGCAGCAAGGGAAAAGAAATATGCTTACTTAATTTGTAGTATATGCGACTGTGAAAGAATCCTTTTACTAATTTTAGTTTCTATCTTAACAGGCTGATATGAAAAAAATAACAGCACTGAAATGCTTTTTCCTGGTATGCTGCGTTGCGCATACCGGCCTGTGCCAGACAAATCGTGCAGACAGCCTCTTAAAAAAGATGTACACAGCACACACCGACAGAGAAAAGCTTGAGGCAGCGCTGGCTGTATGTGAAGATTACAGGGTCGTTTCAAGAGATACGCTGGATTACTATGCTTTCTATGCCCGCTCGCTTGCAGAAAAAATAAATAACAAAAAACTGAAAGATCTGGCTGAACTCGCTGTGGCTGCCGATTACCTGCGCTGGGGGTGGATGGACAGCGTACAAGTGACCGTAACGCCGGTACTGGAGCAGAACAGCAAGGAAAACACAAACGAACGACCGGTTTATTTTAAAGCATTGCGGCTGAAAGCGATGAGCTATGCCATGCAATCCCGCTTCCAGGAAGGTCTGGCAGTATTATATAAAATCATAAATGAAGCAGAAGCTTATAAAGACACCCTTACCCTTAGCGAGAACATCAATACCATCGGCTCTGTTGAGCTGGGACTCAACAAACCCCGGGAAGCATTGACATGGTTATCAAGAGCACATTCCTTAACAACAGATGCTCCTGCATATAAGGATATTAAAGCGGCTGTATTTGTGAATATGGCTGAAGCCTATTTGCAGATGAAAAAAAATGATTCGGCAAACATCTACATCAATAAGGGAATCAGTCTTTTTACAGAAACTGAAAATCTGTTTAATCTTGCCATTGCGTTACAAAAACAATCTGCCATTTTTATAGCTTCCGGGCATATTGACAAGGCCGAAAACTCCTTAAAAGAATTAATAGCACTGAGGAAAAAAGGCGGCGACAGCGCCGTATTTGTGGGTGACAATGTCAACCTTGTCAATTTCTACATTCAGACAAAGCAAGTAGATAAAGCCATTGACTATTGCAAAGCATTACTCGTTATAGGCGATCTGCATTCAAGCAGTACCGGCAGTTCGCTCAACCTGGCCAATCATATCAACATACGTCTGGATTACTACGAGCTTCTTGCAAAATGCTATAAGATCAAAGGAGATAATAAGCAATATATGCAGACACTGGAGCAGATCATCGCCGCCAAAGATTCTTTTTATCAATATAATTCCGCGCAGGCAATTGCAGAGCTCCAGACAAAATATGAAGTGCAGCGGAAAGAAAACACCATCATTCAGCAACAGCTATCCATCATCCGGAAGAATAACCGTTTTTATACCCTGTTAGGCGTAGCGCTCTTTATTCTGCTTACGTTGGCCGTATGGTTTTACGGGTACAGAAAAAAAGAAAAATTTATTGCCGCACAATCTGTAGCCAGAGCAGAAGAGAATGAAAGAAAACGGATTGCCACCGATCTGCATGACAATCTCGGGGCATTTGCCGCTTCTATTATTTCAAATCTCGATCTCATCAAGCCAGTCGCTGAAAGCCGCTCGCAAACAGCTATACAGGAATTGCGCAACAATTCACAGGCCATGGTGGCACAGATCAATGACACCATCTGGGCTTTGAAGAAAGATGCGCTGCCTTTAACGTCCATCAGCGACCGGATAAAATCGTTTATACAACGCATTCAGGCAAGCTATCCCGATACGCCTGTAAACGTAGTAGAACGGATAGAGCAGGATATTACGCTGAGTCCTGCTCATGCTTTTCATCTTTTCCGGATAGCACAGGAAGCGCTGAATAATGCATTGCGCCATAGCGGAGCACTGGAAATAATGGTGATCATCCAAAGCAGCAAAGATCATTGGCAAATGATAATTGCCGACGACGGCACTGGAATGCCGTCTCAGGAAGCAAAAGGCAACGGGCTGCAGAATATGAAAGAGAGAGCACGTGAAGCGGGATGGCTGATCCGGTGGAAAGCAGGCGAAGCTTCAGGTACGCAGGTAATCATATCATCTGCGCAGGAAATGGGATTATCATTTTTTTGATTTTAAATATATTCAAAATGGACAATCATACAACTGTAACCATCGCCCTTGTTGAAGATAATATCATCAACAGGAATACTTTTCTCCAAAAAATAAATCAACTGAAACAATATGCGCTTTCTTTTGTCGCCACAAACGGCAATGAATGCCTCGAAGAATTAAAAGGATTGCCTTTGCCCCGGCATCCACAGATTATTTTTATGGACCTTGAAATGCCGGAGCTCGACGGTATCCAGACCATTGCTCTTGCAAAAGGATTGTACCCCCAGATCCATTTTATTGTACTGACGGTATTTGATGATGATGAAAAGATCTTTGAGGCCATTAAAGCAGGTGCATCCGGGTATTTGCTCAAGCATGAAAATGCAGCTAAACTTGAAGAAGCCATGCTGAGTGTAATAAAAGATGAAGGCGC
>JAFDXG010000002.1 GCA_018268105.1 Bacteroidota bacterium
AAATTACTCTGTATCCTGAAACAAAAAAGAAGGAATCGCCGAAACGTTTTTATTCTTCGATTAATAGCATTGATTTTGTTATATACCACCTGAAACAGGCTTCCGGTTGAGAAATGTTAATTGAAACAGCCATCCAAGTACAAACACAACAATTGCGCCTACAGCATTAAGCCATAAGAAGCCGAGGTCAATAATATTATGTTCATTGAGCATGAACAGTGCAATAACCACACATTCGCCCAGTATGGCACTCAGGAAAACGGCTGTACCTTTTACATGTTTCGCAAAAAATGCGACTAAAAAAACGCCAAGAATTACCCCATAAAACAATGAGCCGAGAATATTTACCGCCTCAATAAGGCTATTGCCAAGATTATAAGCAAACTGTGCTACTATAATGCAAAATATTCCCCAAACAACGGTATACCATCTTGAAGTGGTATAGTCTGCTTTTTCATCCATATTCTTATTGATAAATTTTTTATGGATATCTACAATAGTGGTAGAAGCAAGTGAATTTAGAGCCGCTGCAATACTGCCCCAGGAAGAAATGAATATTACTGCAATCAGCAATCCAATCAATCCTTTAGGAAGATAATCGAGCACAAAGCGAAGGAAAATATAATTAGCATCATTAGAATCACCCTTTACCTCGGGTTTATCGAGTATTGATTTAAAAACTACCCGGAGGCTGTCGCGCTGATGATTGATGTCTATAAGTTTGTTTCTGTCAGGTGTGCTGATCTCGTTTTTCTGTGCAATGAGCGATTCCATCAACTCTCTTTTCTGTTCATCAGCATGGTTATATGCCTGCTGTATTGACTGAAAAGAATCAGCATACCGGCTGTTATTTACTTTATTAACCTGAGACTGATTAAAAAATAAGGGTGCACTATTATACTGGTAAAAAGCAAAAATGAGCACACCTAAAAGTAAAATGAAAAATTGCATAGGTACCTTTACCAACCCATTCATAAGTAAACCCATCCGGCTTTCCCTAAGTGATTTGGCAGTAAGATATCTGCCCACCTGGCTTTGATCGGTTCCAAAATAAGATAAAGCAAGGAAGAAACCGCCTATAATACCACTCAGTAAATTATACTTATCCCGCCAGTCAAATCCACCATCAGCTTTAAAACCCGTTGTGATCACATTTGTTCTTCCCATTACACCACCTATTTTCAGCGCGTCAAAAAAACCTACGCCCTCTGGCAGATATTTTACTACGAGATAGCCCGCTATAAACATACTGGCAAAAATGATCACAATCTGGAGTTGCTGCGTATAGGCAACCGATTTAGCGCCGCCAAATGCAGTATAAATAATCAGTAACCCCCCCATGAAAATATTTGTCCAGTAGATATTCCAGTCAAGCAGTGATGACAATATAATAGAGGGAGCATATATACTTATACCTGTAGATATGCCTCTTTGCAAAAGAAAAAGAAAAGAAGTGAATGTGCGGGTCTTGAGATCAAATCTTTTTTCGAGAAACTCATAGGCGGTATAAAATTTTGCATTGTGAAAGATGGGTACAAAAGCTATACATATCACAATCATTGCCAGGGGTAAACCAAAATAGTACTGTACAAAACGCATTCCATCGGTATAAGCCTGTCCCGGAGCCGATAAAAATGTAATTGCACTTGCCTGTGTACCCATTACACTAAACAGCACCATATACCATGGCATTTCTCTGTTGCTGAGAAAATAGCCTTCCAGATTGTGGGTAGTACGGCTTTTGATAATGCCATAAAATATGATGCCGGCAAGGGTTAAGACCAGTACTGCCCAGTCGAAATAACTCATGAAAAATATTTCGTGAAATAAATAAACAAAACGATCTGAAATACCAGTGCAAGCGCTACCACAAAATACCAGGTATTCCAGCTTTTAAATATTGGCGGGCGCTCTTCCTGTGTTTGCATTTTGATTTTTATTTAAATGAACGGCGCAGTAAAAACGCCACAATAATTCCCATAAGAATCCCGATACCTATTTTTTTAAATATCAATGTTACCAATACACCGATGCCTACGCCTACAATAATGCCTGTGCCGCCGCCTTTGTTGATGTTATCTCCTTTTCGCTGAGCCATTAGAGTTTTGTTGATTTGGATTAGCAACCAAATTAGCAAATAATTTATAAGCGCCGCCTATTCCGGCAGGCAATTGTCTGAAAAAAACCAGCCCGGTATAGATAAATCTTCCTTTGCCATAATTAGCAACTATAAGACTGCCTGTCTGTTCCTGCTCGCCGGGGTCTTTCATACCCAATATTGTTTTGTATTCTTTAGAAAGATTATCTGCAAAATATATTCCACGCTCCTGAATCCATCCATTGAAATCCTGTTGTGTAATTTTATTGGGCCAGTTGAGTACAGGATCATCCGGAGCAAGGAAATGGACTGCGGCTTCTTCATCGGTTACTCGTGCCCGGGAGATATCAAAGTTGTAGGGACCCACCCGGGAGGTTACAGTCCCCGTATAGTTACTGGTATTGTATTGCACCAGCAGGTTGCCACCATTTTTTACATATTTCATCAGTATATCATACACATTGTCTAACCAATCATGCACATTATAGGCCCGCACTCCTGTTATAATAGCATCAAAACTGCTAAGGTTTGTTGTGCGGATATTTTTATCATCCAGGAGGGTAACCTCATATCCCATATCTTTAAGCGCCTCCGGCACCTTGTCTCCGGCACCGGTTATATATCCAATATTTCGGCCGGATGTTTTTATATTTTCATTAATCACCTTCACTTTATTCACGTATAAGTATAAGATGGAAGGAATGTGGGGGTATGATATTTGCCGGATAGAGTAGGGTTGATAGCGTTCTTTATACGGCGCCTGGAGCTCAGCAAAAAATTTCCATTCCTTTTCACCATTCTTTTTAAGTATGGCAACTGAGGGTATCTGGTAATTGCACGCTTCATGCAACAATAGTGAAAGTGCAGTATCTTTCAACAATTTGTTTTTAATAAGTTCCCTGCCCTGGTATTCGTATTGAAAATATTCAGCTTTTACCCCTTTCATATTTGTGTATGCGGTTACACCCAGAGTTACTGGTGAAGGAGGCTTATTATCAAGATGTGTAAAAACAAAACGAGGTGATTCAAATAAAGAAAGAGCAGGTACAACATAAAAAGGCTGGTACTGCTCACCGGTTACCGGGTCAGTATGTTTGTATTGTAAGGGTTGGGTATAAGTCAATTGTTGATTGTCAATTTCAAGAGTAAGCTGAACACTGTATGCTGGCTTACTTTCAGGCAGCCCAATCAGTTGCTGGTTGTCTACTGCAAAATGTCCCTCATTTAATCCTTTTTCCAGCCAGTAAGGCTGAGAATACTCCATATTCACAGGAACAAAGATTTTACCGGAAACATTTACTGCCTGGTCTGAAGGTAAAGGCGAAGGAAGTTCCTTATTTAACAGGTTAACAGTAGCAGTGTTTATTTTCAATCGGCTCCTGTTCACCAAATTTATATTAACCTGCAAGGAATCCCCTGCTGCTATATATGGTACATTGGTTGTTGCTTCAAAATACAACCCCGCACACCATTGTATGAGATCATGTATCTCATTCATTTTTTGTGTTTTCCAGTAATCATCTATTGAAGAAGTCTTTAGGATACCATAGAGTTTTACTAATGCAGGTACTGATTTTTCAGGATATTCATACGCAAAATTTGCAACAAGGCTATCAATCATTGTTTCTATTCCTTCTGTATTCTTTACTCTTTGCCAGGTAGTATTCACACCATCCATAATATCTCTCTTAGCAACCTCACCCTCCACCGGAGAAAAATATTCAAGTGCAGTTCCCCTTTGTGCGGCAACTCCAAAGCCCTGGCTCTTATGCTGGCTACGGCTCTCTGCTGCAATTTCACCATAACTTTTGCCTAACAAAGCATTATAACCGCCCACATCTATTTTTAACTGAGTCGCATTTTGGGTATTTAGTCCACCAAAATTAAAAGTGTTCCACATTATACGTTTAGCCTGCCATACGGTAACACCATCCTTTAATTGTTCCGGATATTTTGCAGGGTCAGCAGCCGCCTCAAAAGCCAGGTGTGCCAGCACGGCAGATGCAGAGTGATGACCATGACCTGCACGGGAATCTTCAGGGAAACGTGTAAGGATTACATCTGGTCTGAACTTTCGGATCACCCAAACCACATCACTTAAGATGAGGTCTTTGTTCCATTTCTCCAATGCTTCGCCGGTATTTTTGCAAAAACCAAAATCATAAGCGCGGGAAAAAAATTGTTCAGCACCATCAATTCTTCTTGCTGCAAGTAGCTCCTGGGTTCTGATTAGTCCCAGCTCAATACCCTGTTCATCTCCTATAAGGTTTTGTCCGCCATCTCCCCTGGTAAGGCTCAGGTAGCCGCTACGGTATAGCCTGTCATTAGCGAGATAAGCCAGCAGCCTTGTATTCTCATCGTCGGGATGTGCAGCAATATATAATACACTGCCAAGTACTTTAAGTTTTTTAAGTTTTAATAAAATCTCTGAGCTATTAACTGCAGGGGATTGTTGGGCATTGGCATAAATAAAAGAAAGGATACCAAAGAAAAAAATAAATGCTCTCTTCATTAAGTATTGCTTTGTATTAATTTTTCAATAAATGTGGCAGTTTTATTTGCACGTTCTCTTCAAAACTTACAAGGGTATCTGTTCGCTATTTTTAGATTTAAAATTACAGACAGATAATATAAAGGGATATTATTTGTTAAAACTCTATTTTAACTTCCAGTTGGAATCGGTAAGGTTATATATCTCCTGTATATCATGTAGTATTTTTTCAAAATCAAGTTTCAGGTCTTTCAATAAACCTGTTTTCATGTCAAATACCCAACCATGCACCATAGGATAGTTGTTCTTTACATATTGTTGCTGAACACTGGCTAATTTAATAACATTAATACACTGCTCCTGAACATTCAGTTCCACCAGCCTGTTGTAACGCTCCCCATCGCTGGTTATACTGTTGAGTTCATCTTTGTGCAACCGGTAAACATCACGGATATTTCTGAGCCAGGGATTCAATATTCCCAAATCTTCAGGCTTCATTGCTGCTTTAACCCCACCGCAATTGTAATGTCCGCATACCACAATATGCCTCACATCAAGATGGCGAACAGCAAAATTAATTACAGCCATCACGTTTAAATCAGTAGCACAAACAAGGTTGGCAATATTCCGGTGAACAAATACTTCGCCCGGCTCCAGCCCCATAATTTCATTGGCGGGAACACGGCTATCACTACAACCTATATACAGGAATTCAGGATTTTGGTCTTTAGCCAGTTTCTTAAAGAAATCAGCATCTGTATTAAGTTTGGACTGAACCCAATCTTTATTATTCTGAAAAATTTTTTCGTAGCTGGTCAATAGATAAATTTTAAGCGTTATTAAATTATTTTTACCTATAAAAAATCAGATTCCTTTCCAGAATCACTATTTGTTTACTGAAGATTATGAAACACTTTCTGTACGTCTTCATCCTGTTCCAGCCTGTCCACTAATTTCAATACTTCCTGTGCCTGGTCTTCCGGAAGCTCTACTGTGGTAGAAGGTATCCACTCAACTTCAGCACTTATGGGCGTAATATTTTTTTCTTCAAGCGCTTTCTGCATATTACCAAAATCAGTAAACCCACATCTGATAACCAGGATATCTTCTCCATTTTCACCGGTGCTTTCCCCTAATTCTTCCAGCCCAAAGTCTATCAGTTCCAGCTCCAGACCTTCAGTACTTAAGCCCTCAGGTTTAAGCTTAAACACCCCCATTTTCTTGAACTGAAAAGCTACGCATCCGCTGTTGCCAAGTGCCCCACCGCCTTTATTAAAATGACTTTTTACGTTTGCCACCGTTCTCACATGATTGTCAGTAGCTGTTTCTACCAGTACTGCAATTCCATGAGGACCATATCCTTCATACAATATTTCATCGTAGTTCTCCATTTCTTTGCCCTGCGCTCTTTTTATGGCAGCTTCAATCCTGTCTTTGGGCATATTCACACTTTTTGCATTTTGCATACAGCGGCGGAGTGCGGGATTTGTAGCCGGATCGGAACCTCCGGTTTTTACTGCAATTGCAATTTCTTTTCCGATACGAGTGAATTGTTTGGCCATGCGGTCCCAGCGGGCAAACATGGCCGATTTACGAACTTCAAATATTCTTCCCATTGATGTAGATTAGTTATTTTTCTTCTTAATAAAATGTTGGATGGCAAATGTACGGCAATGCGGGCAAATGCGCCTAATCCTCCACATCAGGGGACGCACTTCAAATTAGCCCAGCAGTCGCGCTTGCAAAACATAGGATATACCCATTGGATTTCGGCGAGAATAGATTACTTGTAACCCCTGAATTATCACGAAAGTTAAAAAATAGTCAACGCTTTTGCCCGTCTTTGCGATTCCGCCAGCAAGTTGCATTTAGTTTAATGTATCTAACGGCGGGAGAAGCGATCTCCAAATTTACCAACTGTAGAGACTTCACCACCTTGGCAATCCGTCTCACAATTAAATGTTCTGTCAAAAAGAAAAAAGAAAACATACGGTACAGGCTACCCGAAAAGATTGCTGCTGAGATAGCGGTCGCCCCTGTCGCACACAATAAACACAATGATACCACTGTCTAATTGCTCACTTAGCCGCAATGCCGCAGAGGCTGCACCACCACTGCTCATTCCTGCAAAAATCCCCTCTGCTTTCGCAAGTTGCCGGGTCGTTTGAATAGCTTCTTCCTGCGATACATCTATAATGGTATCTACTTTTGATGCATCAAAAATTTTGGGAATATATTCTTTGGGCCAACGCCTGATACCCGGGATGGAAGCATTTTCAGAAGGCTGACAACCCACTATTTGAATGTCAGGATTTTTTTCTTTGAAAAACATGGAGCAGCCCATTATAGTACCCGTGGTACCCATAGAACTTACAAAATGGGTGATATGTCCATTGGTATCGCGCCATATTTCAGGACCGGTTGAATTATAATGAGCAAGATAATTATCAGGGTTGGAAAACTGGTCAAGCTGTATATATTCGCCGGTGGCTGCTTTTGTATCTGCATAATCGCGGCAGGCTTCAATGCTGTCGAGCAAGGTCACTTTTGCCCCATAAGCCTGCATGGTAAGCACCCGCTCTCTGGTAGAACTGGAAGGCATTGCCAGTTCGGCTTCCACACCAAAAAGATTAGCTGCAAGCGCTATGGCTATACCTGTATTGCCACTGGTGGCTTCAATAAGTTTAGAATTGGTTTTTATGTCTCCCCGTTCTATCGCTGCCCTGATCATATTAAAAGCAGGACGATCTTTTACACTTCCTCCGGGATTATTACCTTCCAGTTTTGCAAATATTTTTACCTTATTATTCCTGTTCAATTTATGTAACTCCACCATGGGAGTATTACCAATAAGATCTGCCACGCCACCCATCAGCTATAGTTTTTTACTTTTCGTTGTTCAATTATAATCTCAGAGTTATGATACACCAATGAGCCTGGCGGAACACTTTCGGTGAGCCACACATTACCACCTATAATACAGTTGTGTCCGATCGTAGTTTCACCACCCAGCACTGTTGCATTGGAGTATAAGATGACATTATCTTCAATGGTAGGGTGCCGTTTTGTAGCAGCCATTGCTTTATCCACACTTAGTGCTCCAAGTGTTACACCCTG
The DNA here is from genome assembly GCA_018268105.1 of Bacteroidota bacterium. Lineage (GTDB taxonomy): Bacteria > Bacteroidota > Bacteroidia > Chitinophagales > Chitinophagaceae > Agriterribacter. The sequence continues at coordinate 7,707 of JAFDXG010000002.1, forward strand.
GTATATTTTTACATAGTTACCAATAATAGCTGTTTCGCCTATTACTATCCCGGTACCATGATCCATGTAACAATGCTCGCCTATAATGGCGCCGGGATGAATATCAATTCCGGTTCTGGAATGTGCATGTTCGGTAAGGATACGGGGCAGCAGTGGTACATCAAGCAGCAGCAGCAAATGTGCAATACGATAAAAACTAAGAGCATAAAATCCGGGGTATGCCCGAATCACTTCAAACTCGCTTTTAGCAGCCGGGTCTCCATTCAATATAGCATGTATATCCGTATTGAGCAAACGATATAATTCCGGCACCTCTTCAAAAAAAGAATCCGCCACCTGCTCAATATTGCATTTGCAGCAGGGTTTAGTCGCTTTCAGCATATTTACAAGTTCCGTCCGCAGGCGGACAAATGCCTGTTTCACTTCTTCTTCTGACGTAAAAATACAGGTAGAAAGTTCGGGGTACATTGCACAAATTAGATTGGAAGCCCAGGTGGCTATCACTTCATTTGGGGGAACTGCTTCCAGCTTTAACTGCTTCTCAAAAATCTGTTTGGTCAATGCTTTTATCATGAAATTTTTTAAAACGTTATCGCTGCAGATCTCTGTAATAACATTACAACAAATCAAAATGCAAAGTAAACGATATAATTGCTAAATGAATCAAATAACCGATGAGGTGTAATTCATATCCTGTTGCAATAAAAATCAGAAATTATAGCCCAGAGAAAAGAAAGGCCGGTTACCATATGGTGAGCGCTTATCCTGTACCACATCATATTGTATCATAAGAAGCAATGCCCCATTACGGCCGCCTGTTGGTATGGAAGCGCCACCACCAAGCAGCAGGGAAGGTACAAATTGACCCGGAAGTTTTTGTTTGGCGGTTCCATTATAATACTTTCTGGATCCCCAGCTATAATTTAATTCCGGCTGTACCTGCAGCAAAATAAATTTGATGGGATATACACGACCAAAGACATTAAATCCGGCATAACCAAAGCTCTCCTTATACAGATCAGACCCATTGTTATTAAAATATTTATAACTGTAATAATTGAAATTGACACCTGCACCAGCAGCGAGATAATCGCTAAATCTGTAACCTACCTGCGGCGAAACATTTACAAAAGTATTTGTACCAAAACCCAAACCGAAATTACCACCAAAGAAAAGCTTGCTTTTATCAAACCCCTTTTGACTGGGTGTATCCTTGTCGGCCGGCTCCTCCTGTGCAAGCACTAATTGTGTACCTGCAATTATCATCATTGCCAAAGCAAACAGATATTTTTTCATTTTTAAATAAAAATTTATTTGCAAAATAATGCTTATATACTTTTCTACTTGTTAAATGTTATAGTATAGCAGGGGGAATACTGAATATTGCATAAAAAAGCATTGAAAAAATATTTCAACAATAATATCAGAAGCGAGGCACCGGGCATTGGGTTTGTCTCAAATTCTGATTGAGTTGATTATAAAACCCCTGATATAGCAGGGCAAATTCAGAAGCCCCCCGCATATTGTTGTAATTTTTTAATGAAGAAGTAGTAGCATCATAAGTAAAGGTAATCCGCACCGATTTCCATTGAAAACCGAGCATAGGTATTACTGCATCCCCGCTACGATAATATACTCCGCCTATCACCTGTAGTTCCCCGTCGCCCGACAGGTTATAATTACCATGCATGCCGAGTGTAAACTCGCTCGATTTAGCCTGAGTTGTATAATAAGCTCCAGGGCTGACAATCACCCTGTCATTTACTTTAATTACAGCATCAGCAAAACCAATATATCGCTTTGGGATGGTATTATCGTACCCGGGAGTATTAGAGAAAAAAGTCTCCCGCGGAGAGTTAACATGATGTACTGATGCACCTGCATGCAGATATATATTGTCAGTTGGGAAATAAGCATAATTTAATCCTACCTGCACATCGAGATAATTGATACTGGTGGCAGCAAAATTTTCGCCACTTGGAGCGCCGGCGTCAAAATATTTACCATTCCACTGATTGTCGTAGGTAAATTTGGTAACATCCACCCGTTTATTTGCCCAGCCTATATTGAACCCTACAGAGAGCAATCCCGTACTGCCAAGCATTTGATGATAGGCTGCCGAGCCATATATTTTTGTAGAAGTGAGGTTGCCGCTTCCCGCAACATCTCTAAGAATTACACCACCCAGACCTACCCATCCCGATTCGAACCGATCGCGAAAGGCCTGGGCATCGCCATAAATACTCATTGTTTTGAATTGTGCCGGAATGCTGAGCCATTGTTGCCTGTAATTGGCGCCAAGCCTGTAATCATATTCGGGCAAAAAACCGGTATTGGCAGGGTTGGTAGTAAGCGGTGAATTGAAAAATTGTGAAAAATGCAGATCCTGTGCCTGAATGTCAGTAGCACATAAACTCCCCAGTACCATAAACAAGTACAGTATATAAGATGCAGCACTCCGATGCCGGATTTTTACTAATCTCTCGACATGCAGATACTGACCAGGCAAGTACTGCCGCTTTATAGTTATAGCTCTTTTGAATAACACCATATACTTCCTTTATTATTCCATTCTCAGACAATAGTTTTGGAGACGATATATTAAACTGTATCAGAGCTCCACTACCTCAGTAACGTGATATCCCCTTTTTTAGTTGCTTTTGTACCATCTGTAAATTCCACTTCCAGTGTATAGGCATAGGCATCCATTGGCTGCAATACTCCTTTATATTTCCCATCCCATCCCTGGTATTCGCTGGCAGACTGAAATACTAATTGTCCCCAGCGGTTATAAATCCTGAACATCATTTTTGCAATTCCAAAACCTCTTACATATACTCTGTCGTTTACCCCGTCGCCATTGGGTGAGAATGCGCTGGGCACAGCAATCAGCGGTGAAACCAGCGCCGACACAAACTGGCAGGTAGTATCTGAGCAGCTATACTGGTTAAATGCTAAAAGACAAACATTAAAGTCCTGTGATTTCCTGAACTGGTGGCTGGGGTTGACAGCTATTGAAGTGTCCCCATCCCCAAACTCCCAAAAATAACGCTGAGCATTAAACGAAGTATTGGTAAACGATACCGGAGTATTTTCCTGTGGTGTAACAGGGCTGAAGGTAAAGCGCGCCGTAGGCCCATCATGCACGTTAATAGTGAATGTTGCGGAATCTACTTTATTGCACGTCATTGTATCTTCCACTTTAAGTTTTACGGTAAAGATTCCTGGTCGGGTATATAAATATTCCGGGGCAAATTCGGTAGAAGTTCCACCATCACCAAACTCCCAGTAAAAGAATTGACCTGCGTCCGAAATATTATTGAAGATGGCCAGATGAGGTACACACCCGTCAGGATCGGTTACAAATGCAGCTTTCACTTTGGGGGCGACACGCATGGTAATGGGGATGGAATCGGGACCATTACAATAGTTGGTATCTGTCATCACAAGTTTTACATGATAAGTACCGGGGGCCGGAAACTCATGTACTATACTATTGACACCTGCAACCTGTGCCGGACTGCCGTCATCAAATTCCCACAAAAAAGAATTATTCTGAAAAGGTTTGCCGGGAGGAGCAACCGAATTATTAAAAAACCTGAATTTCAGACTATCACATGGTGCCAGCTTTGCATAGCTTGCTGCAAGGTCTGCTTTATCTTGTCTTACCCTGATGGTAGTATAGGAAGTATCTGAAATAATACATTTACTGGAGTCTACCGATATCAGAGTAACCAGGTATGTACCCACATGGTTATATACCTTAGATGTATTGGGAACGGTAGTAACGGTTTGAGTCCCATCTCCAAAATCCCAATAGTACTGCATTCCTTTTTGCAGGGTATCCATAAAATCTACTGTAAGTGGTGCACATCCATAAGTTTTATAGGGAACTCCGCCAATAGACGGTCGTACTCCATTATTTACCCCCGAAAAATCCATTTCAATTTTCAGGGCAGCGAGATTGCATTGGCCCGGGGCGCCTGAAACAGGGCTCCATACTCCCGGAGAGGTGGGATATACCAATCCGGATCCCTGGATAAAACATGCGGCACATATTGCCTGGTAAATATACCCGTTAGCATCAAACCGGCTGGTGCCCCCATCCACATGATCCCCATATCCGCCATTTAGCCCATAATAAGAACCAAAAAGAATGTCTTCGGCATTTTTCTTTAATACAAAAAAATAAAAATCCCGGCCATCGGTTCTGCACCCATTAGGCAATGTATTACAATTTTTGGTGGGCATACCTCTTGTTCCTGCCGTCATAAATGCGTCGGGTGCATTGGGCGGGCCCGCACCACCCCATCCTGAAACATATACGTTTTCGCATTTATCTACCGAAAAAGCCACTGGTGAAATATTATAAGTAGCACTTCCACTCCCAAACACTGTTGAATATACTACTGCTGAAAGATTAGGCTGTAGTTTTACTATAAACTGCTTTGAATTAGGATTACTATACACACCTGGTGTAACCGGCCAATCGCCAAGGGTAACCCCGGCAACATAAGGAAATCCCTTCTGATCAAATTTCAACCCATAGATAGCATCCATTCTGTTGGTACCCAGGTAAGTGGCATTTTGTAAAACTCCTCCACTGCTAAAAACAGCAACAAATCCATCAGAAGCTCCTCCGTTGGATGATGAAGAAATTACACCTGAGGCGGGCACACCTGGTAAATCTGTGCTTTGAGTAGAGCCGCCAACATATACATCGCCGGATATTGGGTTAAGGGCTAATACGAAAGTGCCGTCATTGCCACTGCCACCATATAATGTGCTGAAAAGTACATTGTCTACATTGGGACTAATTTTCATCAAAACCCCATCCTGGTTGCCATTCAAAGTCTTTTGCGAAGCATTGGCAGAAGTCAGGAAATCTCTTGACTGGGTATTTGCTGTGATGTAGATATCATTGCTACCATCTAATATTACTTCACTTCTCGAATCGTCGCCATAAAATACATAAAGGTCTTTTGGACCTTCTCTTGAAGTCTTGATATTTACACCATCAGACCCGGTACCTCCAATCCGCATAGACCCTACCAAGGCGGTGCCGGTTTGATTGAGCTTGGTCACCACTATATCGTAACCACCGCAAGGCCCATACTTATTACCGGCAGGTAATAAAGGATAGCCTCCATTTTGATCAATACTGCCACTGGTTCTTCCGAGGATTACAAGGTTACCATTGCTGTCTTCAAACAAGCTGTGGGGTTGGTCGTCGCCATTGCTGCCAATATAAGTTGCATATAATCTTTGTTTTCCGGAACCATTGAATTTCATAATCCCTATATCATATTCACCACCGGCGAATGTGCCTCTGAATGCGCCTGTAGAAACCGGAAAACCATTACCAAAAACTATACCGCCCGAATAAAGACTCCCGTCTGCTCCATAGGTTGCAGTATACCCCCACTGACTGGCACGGCTACCGGTAAACGTTGCAAAGATCAGTGTGGGATCTATTACCAAGGTTTTAGAAGGGTCGTAATTTTTAACCTTAAACCGAATAGTATTTTTTCCATCGGCCAAATATCTTACATTGATTTCATTACGTCCATCACCACTCAACTGATAAGAATAAGGAGAAAGTTCCTTAACATCTCCAACCGATGTTTTAATAATTAATTCCTGATTTTTTATTTGCAGATTATCTGCACCCTCGTATTGCATTACAATTTTGCCGGGGTCGCCACCGGGGTAAATAATGATATCGTACTTCAACTTATCACCTGATGCATAGTAACGAATATCTATATTGGGGTAAATATTTTTGTAAGTGACTGCCTGATACACCTGACAACCAGAAGCCCAGCGTGAGGGATCATTGCCAATAAAATAATTTTCGTACGTATCCATCGGTTTTTCCTGTGTAATTTCAGGGTGTTCATTGCTTCCTAAAAAATGCATACGGTAAGCATGCGAACGAAGTACCATCCCACTATCACTACTGCCATACGCAGGACGGGGATATGCTGTTCTGCTACTGATTGCAGTGCCGGTGGGAGGCGTAGAGGCATGCCCATGCCTTTCTTCAGAAATTCTGGTGATATCATCAGGGTTATGTAATAATACAGTGAAACCATTTCGCTGCAGAAAAAAAGCACCATTATTGATATCACCTTTAAACAATACAGACCTGTCCCACTGCCCTTTGTTTTCTGTAAACTCTACCACTTGTGCATAAGACTGAAGGGCATTGACCAGGATAACCAGGATCAAAGATATTTGGAATGCAGATTTCAAATTATTGCTCTTCATTTAAATGTACAGATTTACTACGAAATTACCCTTACTAATCATTATTACGATATCTTACTCCAGGAGGTTTGACCTTTTTGGGTTTGCAGATAGGTTTTTAACTTCAAATTAACTGCCATAGATAAATCAGGATCATCCGACAAGAGTTTTTCAGCATATTGTTTAGCTAAATCTACCAAATGTTTATCCTGTACAATACTTGCCAGTTTAAAATTTAACATACCACTTTGGCGAGTCCCTTCAATATCTCCCGGACCTCTTAAATCCAAATCCTTTTCGGCAATTACAAAACCATCGCTGGTAGCACACATTATTTTCAATCTTTCCCTGGCGTCTGTAGTTATTTTTGATCCGGTAAGTAAAACACAATAGCTTTTTTCTCCACCCCGACCTACTCTGCCACGCAATTGATGCAACTGCGAGAGTCCGAATTTTTCCGCACTCTCTATTACCATTACTGTTGCATTAGGAATATTAACGCCCACTTCAATTACCGTGGTAGACACCATAATCTGAGTATCACCAGACACAAAACGTTGCATGTTTGCATCTTTTTGTTCCGCATTCATTTTTCCATGCACCATACTTATCCAGTACAAGGGTTCAGGAAAATAAGCTTTCACATTTTCATAACCTTTCATCAGGTTTTCATAATTCAGTTTTTCACTTTCTTCGATTAAAGGGAAAATGATATATGCCTGTCTTCCTTTTTGAATTTCTGCTTTTATGAAATCCATTACCTGAGAGCGTGCATTTTCGTAGCGGTGTACGGTTGTTACCGGTAACCTGCCAGGAGGCAGTTCGTCCATTATACTGTAATCAAGATCGCCATAGGCGGTCATGGCAAGTGTCCTGGGTATTGGTGTAGCCGTCATGACCAATACATGGGGTGGTATGGCATTTTTGTTCCAGAGTTTAGCACGCTGGGCTACACCAAAACGATGCTGTTCGTCCACCACTGCCAACCCCAGGTTTTGAAACTGTACGGTATCTTCAATTAAAGCGTGGGTACCAGTAATAATTTGAATTTTCCCTTCGGCTACCCCGGCAAGTATTTTTCTGCGCTCTGCCAGCCTGGTAGAACCGGTAAGCAAAGCCACTTCAACAGGCATATCAGCCAATAAGGTTTTGAGACCTGTATAATGTTGCTGTGCAAGTATTTCAGTAGGTGCCATCATGCAACTCTGGTAGCCGTTGTCGGCTGCCAGTAACATACTAAGTAATGCCACAATAGTTTTTCCACTACCCACATCACCTTGCAGCAACCGGTTCATCTGGTAGCCCCTCACTGTATCCTGCCTTATTTCTTTCAGCACCCGTTTTTGTGCACCGGTTAATGAAAATGGTAAACGGGTATTGTAAAAATTATTAAATATAGTTCCTACCTGGTCAAATACTACTCCTTTCGTGTATCTGTGCCTGTTAGATTTTATAAGTCCCAGTCTTACCTGGGCAAGAAAGAGTTCTTCGAATTTTAAGCGATACAATGCCCTTTGATATTCTTCATTATCCTTTGGAAAATGAATTTGGGAAAAGGCTTCATATCTTGCCGGCAATTGCATCGAATGTATTACCTGTTCGGGAAGATTTTCGGGAAGATCTTTTTCGTTCAGCAGTCCCATTAATGTGAATACCAGTTTACCTATTTGCCTGCCATTTAACCCACGGGCTTTCAGTTTTTCAGTAGCGGGGTATATAGGTTCAAGAAAGGCTCTTCCTTCACTCTTCTCCTGCGAAAAAATTTCCATTTCCGGATGAGTGATCTGAGGATTGCTCATATAAAAAGATACTCTGCCAAAAACGATATATACTTCACCTACCCTGACGTTCTTTTGAATCCAGTGGGCGCCCTGAAACCAGGTGAGCTCAAGAAGACCGGTATCATCTTTTAAAATTGCCACCAGTCGTTTGCCCCGCTTTTCACCTGTCAACTCACAGGAAATGATTCTGCCAGCTACCTGTATATAGTCGGTTGCCGGAGTGATATCCCTTATTTTTTTAATTTCTGTTTTATCAATATGCCGGTAGGGAAAATGTTCGAGCAAATCTTTGAATGTGAAAACACTCAATTCTTTTTTCAGCAGGTCACCCTTTATGGGGCCCACGCCTTTCAAATACTCTATTGGATTTGATAATATAGTTTGCTCTGTTTTGATAGCAATGTTTTATCCGCAAAAATATGTTTTTGCAACAGATATTTTAAAGGGTCTAAGGTTTCAACCTGTTGGATCAAATCATTTTGTTGAAAATAGTGAATGATAAATGACAAAAAAACGGGTAGAATTGATTATAAGCTAATACGAAAAAATAAATTGGCAACTATCCAGTATCAGAAACCAGAGAAAGTAAAGACTCAATCTTTATATACAGGTCATTTATAAATTCTTTACATAAGTGACAAATGTTACAATCAAAGGTGTTTTATCCTTATAGTTTTGCCGGCAAATAAAAAATGAATGATCAGGGAAAAGTATTTCAAAGTTCTGGTGAAGTGGAGCATCTTGAGCATTTTCACTACTACTAATAGTATTGCACAAGATAGTCTGAAAACATTAACTCTTGAACAGGCTGTAACCGCTACCATGAACAACAACAGAGATATACAACTTTCAAAGCTTGACCAGCATATAGCTGAAGCGGACTATGCCCAGGCTAATTCTATTTTTTTACCACAGCTTGGATTTTCTTATACAGCCATGACATCGAACAATCCTCTTAATGCATTTGGTTATAAGCTTCAACAAAAATCAATCACTCCCTCAGATTTCAATCCAGCGCTTCTAAATCATCCATCTGCCACTTCAGATTTTCTAACAAAACTGGAATTGCAGCAGCCTCTTTTGAATATGGATATGATATATCAGCGTAAAGCAGCAGCGAAACAATTGGAAATATATAATTACAAAACAGAACATACCCAGTCTTACCTGAGGTTTGAAGTACAAAAGGCCTATATGCAACTGCAATTATCATATGAATCTTTCACAGTGTTTGAAGAAGCCTTAGGTACAGCAAAGGCTTTATTTGAATTCACGGAAAATTACTTCAAACAAGGTCTGGTACAAAAATCTGATCTGCTGAATGCACAATTACAGGTTTCTACTGTAGAGACGCAATTGTCAAAAGCAGGATCTGATATAAAGAATGCCTCCGATAATCTTAGCGAGTTGATGGGATTGCCTGCTGGTGTAGTTTACAAAGTTGAACATTTCAATTTTAATCCCCAGTTTAATGCTGATACCACAGCAGGTATATCTGAAAATCGTCCTGATTTTCTTGCTATACAAAAAGCAATTGAATCTACTGATATGTTGATCCGTTCAAATAAGATGAGTTACCTGCCCAGGCTCAATGCCTTTGCAAATTACCAATGGAATGACAAACGAATGTGGGGTTTTGGGAACAATGCCTATCTGGCCGGTGTTCAGTTGTCGTGGGATATTTTTATGGGGGGGCGTACTAAAAATTCAATAAAGGTCAAGCAACTCGAGAAGGAAAAACTTGCAGAAACGCTGGTTAAAAATATAGAGCAAAGCAGTATTTCGCTCAATAAGGCAAACCGGCAACTTGCTGATGCTCGGACTGAAATCAGTCAACAACATTTAGCAATTGACTACGCATCTGAATCGCTCAATATTCTGCAAAACCGGTATAAGCAAGGTTTAGTCAATACTACAGAAGTATTGATGGCAGCTACTCAATTATCACAACAAAAATTTTCACTGGCCCGGGCAATATTTAACTATGGAGTTACGAATGCATATATCCAATTCCTGACATCAACAAAAAAATAAATCGAGAACAATGAATAGAAATTTTTCCCTGCAAATAAGTGCTCTTACCCTGTCAATACTGTTTTTTTATTCATGTACATCCGGCAATAAAAAAGTCACCAACAATCACGAAACTCCGGTAGCGGTGACAGTGGCAAAACCAGGTCTAAGTGAAAATTCAAGTATTTCCGTCAGTGGTCAGATTGTTTCAACGCAATCAGCGAATATCAGCACAAGGGTTATGGGTTTTATTACTTCTGTAAAAGTGAATTTGGGCGACCAGGTAAAGAAGGGACAGTTGCTTGTCACAATCAGCAATGAAGATTTAATAGCTAAGCGGGCACAAGCTGATGCTATGATAGTTGAAGCTCAGGCTGCAGCACACAATGCTCAAAAGAATTTTGACAGGTTTACTGCATTATATAACCAGCAAAGCGCTACTGCCCGGGAGTTGGATAATGTTACCCTTCAGTACAATGCTGCCAAATCGAAGCTTGAAGGGGCTAAAGAAATGCGAAAAGAAGTAGATGCCATGCTGGGATATACCTCTCTTGTGGCGCCATTTTCGGGGATAGTAACCCAAAAAACAGCCGAGGCGGGGAGTATGGCCAACCCAGGTTTGCCTTTGCTTACTATTGAAAATGGATCCAGCTATGAAGTGAGTGCCCTTGTTCCAGAAAATCTTATAGACCAGGTGAAGGAAGGAATGCCTGCCGAGGTTGCAATAAAAGCAGTCAATAAAATATTACACGGTGTCATCACACAGGTCAACCATTCCTCACAGTTCACAGGTGGCCAATACATTATTAAAGTATCAGTTCCTCAAAACCAAAATTCAGGGCTTTTTGCTGGAATGTATGCCAATGTCAAAATACCCGTTAAATCTGTTGCAACTTCTGCAAGCAACTTCAATTCCATTTTTGTCCCGGCTTCTGCACTTATATACAAAGATCAACTAACGGGTATTTATACTCTAAGCAGTCATAATACTGCCATCCTTCGATGGTTGCGCGTTGGTAAAAATGTTGACGGTAATGTGGAAGTGCTTTCGGGACTTGGACAGGACGAATCTTTTATTCTTAATGCAGAAGGGAAATTATATAACGGTATACCTGTAGTGATAAAACAGCAGATTTAAACACAATAATTTACTCAAATGAAGAATGGTTTTTCAGGTAATATAGCAAAAGGTTTTTTACAGTCGAAGCTGACAATCCTGCTGATGATAGCATTTCTGCTGATTGGAGGTTACAGTACTTTTTTGATACCCCGTGAGGAAGAGCCCCAGATTAAAGTGCCAATGGCTGATATATTTATCGGTTACCCCGGAGCAGATCCCAAGGACGTTGAAACAAAAGTATCAGCACCTCTTGAGAAGATGATCTCCAATATAAAAGGAGTAGAGTATGTATATTCTACATCTATGAAGGGTCAGGCAATGCTTATTATACAATTTCATGTGGGCGAAGATGTTGAACGCTCTCTGGTGAAGTTGTATAGCGAGCTGATGAAAAACATGGACAAGATGCCAAAGGGGGTAACTATGCCCTTAATAAAAACACGGGCGATTGATGATGTGCCGGTATTGGGTATTACGTTATGGAGTGAAAAATACAGCGATTACCAGCTAAAGCAGTTGGGGCAGGCAATTACCAACGAAGTTAAAAAGATACCTAATGTAGCAGAGGTGAATATTATAGGTGGCAGAGGACGCGAGGTAAAAGTGATCGTGGATAAGGATAAAATGAAGGAAACCCATATAGATTTTCTTGCTGTGGCCAGGCAGATTCAGGGAAGCAATGTACAGATGCCCGCAGGTAATTTATTACAACGTGATTCTGTCATTTCAGTTTTTACCGGAAATTTTCTTGCTTCCGCAGAGGATGTGGGAGACCTGGTAGTGGGAGTCAATCAACAGCAACCGGTTTATCTCAGGCAGGTTGCCCGTGTGGAAGAAGGCCCGGAAACACCAAATCAGTATGTACTCTTTGGTTATGGTAAGGCTGATACAGTGATGGCAGAGAAATTTTTATCAAGCTATCCGGCCGTAACGCTTAGCGTGGCTAAGACCAAAGGGGCAGATGCAATGAAGCTGTCGAAGCTGATAGTTGAAAAAACATCCCGGATGAAAAAAGATCTGTTGCCGGATGATGTGCAGCTTACCGTGACAAGAAATTACGGGGAGACCGCTTCTGATAAAGTGTCCGAACTGTTGTTTCACCTCTTTATTTCTATTGTTGTTGTTACACTTTTTGTAATGCTGGCAATGGGTTGGCGTGGAGGTCTGGTGGTATTTTTATCAGTACCTGTAACATTTGCACTTACACTGTTCAGTTACTATTTCATGGATTATACACTTAATCGTATTACTTTATTTGCGCTGGTTTTTATTACCGGAATTGTTGTAGACGACTCAATTATAATTGCAGAAAATATGCACCGGCACTTCAAGATGAAAAAGCTACCACCGCTGCAGGCAGCTATCTATGCCATCAATGAGGTGGGAAATCCTACGATACTGGCCACCTTTACTGTGGTGGCTGCGGTGTTGCCTATGGCTTTTGTATCGGGTATGATGGGCCCATATATGAGCCCGATGCCCATTGGTGCTTCAATAGCAATGATGTTATCTCTTGTAGTAGCCCTTACACTTACCCCCTACCTGGGTTATATCTTTTTAAGGGAGAAGGAAAAAAGAGGCCTCGAATCCAGGGTAAAAAAGACAGTCATGCTTGAAGAAAGCTCCATTTACCGTATATACCGAACCTTTATAAACCCATTGCTCGGAAGCCGCTGGAAGCGCTGGACTTTCATACTGGGTATTGTAGCCATCCTGTTCGGTTCTTTAATGTTGTTTTATACCAAAACTGTAGCACTTAAAATGCTTCCTTTTGATAATAAAAATGAATTCCAGGTGCTGATTGATATGCCTGAAGGCACGACACTTGAAAAAACTCAGGCGGTGACTAAAGATATTGCCAGTTATATATCAGCACAGCCAATGGTTGAAGATTATCAGTTGTATATCGGCACTTCTGCACCTATCAGTTTCAACGGACTGGTACGGCACTACGACCTTAGACGCGGGGAGAATGTAGCGGACATACAGGTGAATCTTATTGATAAGAAGGAAAGAAGCACGCAGAGTCATGATATAGCAAAAGCAATGAGAATCCCTATCCAGGAGATTGCTGCAAAGTATAATGCTAATGTAAAAATTGTGGAAGTACCTCCCGGTCCACCTGTATTATCAACACTTGTGGCCGAAATATATGGTCCGGATTATAATACTCAGATAGCAGTTGCACAACAGGTAAAAGAGATATTTAATAAAACTCCGGATGTAGTGGATGTAGATTGGATGGTGGAAGCTGATCAGCAGGAATATCATCTTACAGTAGATAAAGAAAAAGCCATGCATTACGGAGTAGCCACCGCCCAGGTAGCACAAACGGTCAGCGCTGCATTATCTGGAATGATGACCGGTCATTTGTATGAACCTGCTCTTTATAATCAAACTCCTGTAAAACTTCAATTGAGTGATGCTGACAAAACAGATATTGACGATATACTGAATGTAAATATTACAGGTATACATGGCAATAATGTGGCACTCCGGGATGTAGTTACGGTTAATAATCAGGTTAAGCCCAGGTCTATTTATCGCAAAAATCAGAAAGAGGTAGTGTATGTACTGGCTGATATGTCTGGAGCGCTGGAAAGTCCTGCATATGCCATTGCTTCTATCTCCGACAGTTTAAATAAAATACAGTTGCCGGCAGGATATTCGCTTAAGGAAGAATATACGCAACAACCTGAAATGGAGGACGACTATAGCCTGAAATGGGATGGAGAATGGCAGATCACTTACGAGGTATTTCGGGATCTTGGGATTGCATTTGGTGTAGTGATCCTGTTAATATATGTGCTGATTGTAGGCTGGTTCCAGCATTTTACCGTGCCTTTAGTAATGCTGGCCGCTATTCCCCTCTCTTTGGTAGGTATAGTGCTGGGGCATTGGATGATGGGTGCCTATTTCACCGCAACGTCCATGATTGGTTTTATTGCTCTGGCAGGGGTAATGGTGCGCAATTCTGTATTATTAATTGACTTCATTAATATCCGCCTGCGCGAAGGTATTCCCCTTAAGCAATCCATAATTGAGGCAGGTGCAGTAAGAACGACACCTATTTTGCTCACTGCCGGTGCAGTTGTGCTTGGCGCTGTGATCATCTTATTCGATCCAATCTTTCAGGGATTAGCCATTTCGCTTATGGGAGGCACGATAACTTCCACCTTCCTGACATTGCTGGTAGTACCATTACTATATTATAAAATGATGCGAAAAAAATATCCTGTTAAATAAAATAAAGCAATATGAAATTATTTGTAGTGACCTGCCTGAAGGAATCTCTGAAAGATGTACAGGATATGTTCAGGCAGGCGAATATCAAAGCATTCAGTGTTACAGATGTTTCCGGTTTCAAAGGAAACGATCACCCGGATCTTTTATCAGACTGGTTCGCTTCCGGAGCAGCAGATTTTAACTCTTCCATGATCTTCAGTTTTACCGATGCTTCGAATGCAGAAAATGGCATGAGGCTTATTAAAACCTATAATGAAAAAAGTAGTGATCCGGGTTTCCCGGTTCATGCATTTATTTTGCCGGTAGAGCAATCAAGTCATTAATCCGTAATAAAAACAACAATTAATTACTTATGGCAGAAAAAATAGTGCGTGCAATGGCAGGTAGCTTTATACTGGTTAGTATATTGATGGCATACTTTGTGAACCTTCACTGGTTATGGCTTGGTGTTTTTGTAGGCGCCAATCTGGTACCAGTAAAACCATTAGTGGAGGAATAGAAATAGTTTTAAAAGTTCTTCTTAGCGTATGAAAACTCACCCTGAATTTTGTTGATCACTTCTCCCATTATTCACTACATGTTAAAATCATTAATTTTTTTTGGGGAGGTAAAATACTATTTTAATTTTAATCTGTTTTTTAATATACAAACATGGTACGTAATATATCTTTCTTTTTGATATTTTGTTTCACAATGCTAAGTGAACAGGGAAGCGCACAGGTGGTTATTAAACCCAGTGCGGGAATCAACTTTACTGATTTTTCTAAAGACCCCAATACCGGCAAATATAAAGCGCGGGTTGGCTATCAGTTGGGTGGAACTGTGGCTTTAGGGAAAAAAGTATATGTAGAACCGGGAATATTTTGGTTGAAAAAAAGCACAGAGTATATTTCAGAAGTAAGCAACCAGAACGATGTGAAATATGATATCAGCGGTATCAGGATACCAGTTGCCATAGGATTTAATTTACTGGGTAATGAAAAATCTCCAATCAGTTTGAGAGCATTTGGTGGTGCCTCTGCATTTTTATTAACCTCAGTGAAAGATTTAGATAAAGATGATTTTAAATTTGCAAGTTGGGGTTTATTTGCAGGCGCCGGACTGGATATCACCATAATATTTGCAGAAGCTTCCTATGAATGGTCGTTAACCAATGTTCAAAAGGACATCAGTCAAATAAATGTTGGTAATTCAAGGTCTTTGTTTATAAATGCAGGAGTACGTATTCCACTATAAATAAAGTCTCCTCCCCACCATGATTCATACCTTACTATCTATTTCACCCCTTACATTTATGTTGCAGGTTTGTGAGGCACAAACCTTGGTGACAGACTTATTAAGGGATTGATCAAAAGGAAGTGGTGGCTGACCCTTAAGCACAAAAAAAGCTTTGTAAAAACTTACAAAGCTCTGCAGTGCCCAGAACAGGAA
>JAFDXG010000030.1 GCA_018268105.1 Bacteroidota bacterium
GGTGCAGTGAGCGGGAATAACTCCGGAGCTTACCGTGATACGGTATTGCAGTCTTATTATGCAGAAACAACAACTAGTACAAAGTCAGTAAAAATTACAGGCTTATCAACTGCATCCAGTGCCAGATATAATCTTGTATTTATGAGCGGAATTACAGCTTATGACGACCGGACAACGGTGTTTACTGTTGGAACCAACAATGTGTCTGTAAATGCTGCTAATAATACCGACAGAACCGTTCAGATTAATGGAATAACACCCGCCGCAGACGGTTCAATTACATTTACTGTAGCCAAAGGAAGCACTTCATTGGGGGCTTATCTTAATGCTTTAGTGATTCAGTCATATACTGCAAGTACTTCACTGCTGGCGCCGGATAATTTCAAAGCTTCCGGTTTGGCAAAAGATTCTATTAAATTAGTATGGAATAACAGGGTAACTGGTGGGAACGTAAATATATACCGCTCCACTTCAGCTAATGGTGTATTTACTCCAATTGCTACTGTTTCCGGAAATACCTATACTGATTTTGGTCTGCAAAGCAACACAGAATACTTTTACAAATTGAAAGCAATTTTAGCGCCGGATGAATCGCCATATAGTGTAACAATATCTGCTTCAACTTTTGATTATTCTGTTTACATCAATTTCAACAGGGAGAACCCCGCCCCTGCTCCATGGAATAATACAAATGGTGATCCGGCTGAAGGCACATTATTCCAGAATTTTTATAATGAACAGTATGCTCTTACTGGTATATCTATGACTGTTGGAAGCGGTTTTAGTGGTATAAATTCTTCAGGAATGAATACTGGAAATAATTCTGGTATTGTTCCCGATAAAGTGATGGAGAGGTCATGGTGGGTGGATATACCACAAACTGCCAGCATTAAATTTTCCGGGTTATCTTACAATTCAACATATAGTTTTAAGTTTTTTGGTAGCAGGCAACCGACATCATCAACAGATTCCAGGATATCGGTGTACTCTATCAACGGAAAAACTGCAAAACTTGACGCGGCAGGTAATATATCCAGAATGATTTCAATTGATAATGTGCAGCCGGATGTTAATGGGGAAGTAGAAGTGGTAATATATGGTGAAAATAATTATGCATATTTAAATGCTATGATTATTTCGGGCGGTAAGATTGGATCGGATCCTATTGAAGGAGCAAGTGGCCCTGTGTTCAGGAAAAGCAATAGTTCGGGAGATGCTACAGTAAACCCTGCTACTTCAGAAGCTAATAGCAACTTACACAGCAAACTAAATGTATATCCTAATCCATTCAGGGATGATGTGCATATAAAGTTGAACCTGGCTAAGAGTGCTTCAAAGATTGTTATCAAAGTAACAGATTTGTCGGGTAAGGTTGTAATGCTCAGGGAGCTTACTAATATACCTAAAGGAGTTTGGCAACAGTCATCAGGGCTAAGCAGCAAAAACCTTGCCCCGGGTATATATATTATGCAGGTGCTGGGGCTTGATGGTGAAATATTACCTCCGGTGAGAATACTTAAGTCGAGATAGAAATAGTACAGGTTAGTGAGAGATTGAATATTGTATTTTTAAAAAATCAGAATCCGTTAACAACATAATGCTGTTAGCGGATTCTTTTTATGATAATAGAATAAGTAAAGTGATGATAGAAGATGATTACTGTAATCAGGTAACATTAATAATACAGCTAAATTGCCTGTACCTGATAATAGTGTAACTCTTCATCTACCGCTCTCCACCTTTTACCCAAACTCTGGTCCGCATATTGCATATTGATAGCTGCTGATACCGGGAAAAGGATTCCCAGTTTTGTACATTCTTGTAAAATAACGTTGAGTGTTAAACCCGGTGGAAACTAAAGAATGTATTAGTAGTTCTTTATCGCATGGTATATCCAGCACTACAGGTTTAACGATGAGCTTACTCAATGCATGTTGAATAAGTATGCCCGCATCTGTCATAGTAGTTGCTGTAAGAGGTCCGATCTGATGAAGGTTTCTTCCTTCCCTTCCCAATGCAAATCCAGAAATTTGATTACCTCGCACTAATACCCAAGCTTTCTGTGGGTATAGCTTATATAATGTTTCAATTAATCTGCCCCGGTTTACTCCAAAAACAAGTTCATCCATAGCAATGATTCCGGGTATATGTTGTGGCTGGATTTGTTCGGGTGTGATATCAACACCGGGGACATCCATCTTATCGGCTGCATTTGTTACCATCCTTGCTATAGCATATTCATCTGCAAATCCGAATTTATTATACAGTTCATGTCCCAGAGCAGTAGCATCAAGTTTAATAGAAGGAAAGGATTGCAGTTTTGTTAAAACATGGTGTAATAATAACTTACTTATCCCTTTTCCCCTGTAATCTTTTTTTACCAGCACCATTCCAATCCATGCCAGTTGATGGGAATAGCACATTGCAGTAGTAGTAGCAATGATCTCGTCATTGTTTAAAGCTGCAATACAAATATTCAGGGGATTTTCAGTTAAGAAAGTCCAGTCGCTTAAAGTTTGGTTCCAGCCCGCTTCATCCGACAAAACCATAGCCGCCTGAACATCCTGCTTCATCAGGGTTCTCACTTTGAAATCTGTTGATTCCATATTGTTATACCATATATTGATTTATTCTGTGTAATTCATATCTTTTTTAAAGGTTTCTTCGAGGAAGAACAAAGAAACTAACGCTAATAGATAAGCAACCAGGCCAACAATTAGCGCACCGTAAATTATTCCGGTATGATCTTTCAACAATAAAAAAAATGCTGTCAGTGGTATAACTGTTGCTCTTACAAAATTAGGTATGGTTGTAGCAACAGTTGCTCTCAGGTTTGAACCGAATAGTTCCGCCGCTACAGTAATAAAAAGTGTCCAGTAACCACTGGAAAAACCCAGACATGCACAAATTACATAAAACCACGTGGCACTGCGGACGGGCGCTACAAGATAAATAATTACGAATGAAACTGATATAAGTATAAACACCAGGATCGCTTTTTTTCTGCTTTGCAAATACTGGCTTAAAAAACCACTGGCAAGGTTGCCGGCAACCTGGGCAGCAAAAGCAAGCATTACAGCTTTCCCTGCATTAATTGGTTCGCTCAATCCCAGTGCAAGCCCAAATTCCGGCGAAAATGTAATGAGTATTCCTACTACAAACCAGATAGGCATTCCGATAATAATGCCATTGATATACTTTAATAATCTTTTTCTATTGTTCAGCAACATAAAAACATTACCTCGTTTTACATTTTCTTTTTTTAGTTTCATAAAAATCCCCGACTCAAACACCCTTATTCGTAATATCATCAAAAGCAGGCCTAATCCTCCTCCTATGAAAAATGAAATCCGCCAGTCAAAGAAATAGGATACCAGGTAAGCAAGTAATGCTCCCATAACTCCCATAGTGGCCACTAACGTTGCACCATAGCCGCGAATTCTGTTGGGTAATATTTCCGATACTAATGTAATACCTGCGCCTAATTCACCCGCAAGACCAAAGCCGGCTATGAATCGTAGTACAGCATAAGCTCCTACTGATGTTACAAGCCCATTACCTATATTGGCCAAAGAATAAATAAGTATTGAGCCAAACAACACGGATAACCTACCTTTTCTGTCGCCCATTATACCCCATACAATTCCACCGATAAGCATACCTGCCATTTGCAGATTAAGCAGCAATAGCCCGTCTTTCAAAATGCTTTCGTCAGAAAGTAGTAATGATTTCAGACTGGGCACACGAATTATGCTAAATAGAAATAAATCATACATGTCAACCATATACCCCAATGCTGCTACTAAAACAGGAAGTCGCATAAGGTGCTGAATTGTAGATTTGGAATCTGCAGATAATGCCCCGGTTGCCGGATCTTTTATTGTCATACCAACGGTTTCTTTTATTTTACTTTAAAGTGATGCCAGGTATCAGACTTCAGGTATCAGCCTTTTTGCACTGAGCCAGAAACCTGCACATTGTAACTTATTACCCGGAAACCTCCAAACCATAAACTCTTTATTCCTGCTGCTGTGAAGCACTTGTCAGTTTATACAATTTTCCGTCTGCCTTGGTCATAATGTATAATTCTCCTTTTTCATCTCTGCCAAAATGGAGATCAACTCTTTGGCTCCCACAGATATCTTTAAGTGTTGCAGGAGCTCCGTTAAATGTAATTTTCCATTCTTTTATGGTAGCTCTCTTCCCTTGCTGAATTTCTGCAGTGTTCAAAAAAAATAACCTTCCCGAAGGGATATCACCGAAAAGATATTTTCCTTTTAGTTGCGGAATTGTATTTCCCCAATATTCCATTCCTCCGGTAATGGCAACGCCCTCATCATGATCAAATGCCGCAACAGGATATGTGATCTTATATGCACTGTCATCTGCTGGCAAAGGATATATGTTATTGATATTATGATGCGGATCAATTACAAAACGACCTTCCCGGATTGGCCACCCGTAATCATTACCCGGTCTTATCAGGTTTACCGATTCAATATGGTGCTGACCAATATTGCATACCAGCATATCGCCATTCTTTGTCCAGGTAATTCGATGCGGGTTTCTGAAACCTGAAGCATAAACCTCTGCAGGTAATTTACTGTTTTTATTTTTTACAAACGGATTAGATGCGGGAATACCATATTTACCATTAGCGCTATTGTGACCCATTGGATCTATCCGAAGAACTGTACCCCAGATTTTTTCTTTACTTAGCACTAAAAAAGGATAACCATTTTCAACGCAGCCCCCATCACCAACACTAATATATAGAAGTCCGTAATCTTTGTCGCCAGGTTTAGCAAGGGGGTTAAAAGTAATTTCCTGTACGCCGTGAATACCACTTACCATATCTACTCTGAATAATTCCCGGTTACTACCTGCAAAACTATCTGCTTTTGGATCGTCTGCTTTCCATTCCGTAATCACCCATTGTACAGTAGCTTTAACAGAATCACTGTAATCAAATTCTGCTTTTACCGTACGGGGTGGCTCACAATGTGTGGTATAAAAGATTCCGTTTTTGCTGAAATTGGGATGAAATGCAAAACTGCCCATGCCTGTTGCCAATCCCGGAACATGAATAAATTTAGGCTTCAGTTTTATCATATCCATGTACAATACAGGCTTTCCATTCTTTAGTGTATATAATTTCCCGTTAAGATCAACTATAAACAAATTGTTTGTATTGGGTTCAAAATCGAGCTTTGTAATTCTTGCCAGTGGCGGTTTGTTATTATCTGCAGTAGCCGGAAATTGTGTAACCTCCGTAAGATTTACTACCAGACCGTCAAACTTTATTCTCTCAGGGATAGGGTCAGTTATACCTTCGGTTACTTCCTTTTTTGAATTATCTGATGACTTATTTGCATTTAAAAAAGAAATCAGTGCATCCAGATCGCTTTCTTTTAGTGAGTCAAAGGAAGGCATCATGGTTTTATATTCCTTAAACAATTTATTCGCCCGCTCATCGCCGGAAGCAATAGTTTGTTCGGGATTAAGGATATAATGACGGAGCCATTCTATAGAAACTTCGGAGGTTATACCTGCCAGTTTCGGACCGATACCATTTTGATTCATATTGTGGCAACTGGCACAATTTTGATTGAACAGTAGCTCCCCGCCTGCTATTAAAGCAGAGTCATTACTGATCGAATCCTGCCCGGATGATGTTCCCGGATGGCAGGAAAAAAATAAATATAACAGGGGCAGAAGCGCAATCGGAATAATCTTATAACTTTTTTTCATTGTAAAAGAGTAGTGTTATGTTTAGTTGGTTTATATAATGTCAATTTTATTATGATATGTGATATTTCATTTCCAACCTCTGCCTTCTCGTTTTTATCGTCTCATGATTCCCTCCGTAATATCACCTCTGCTCCCTGCTACAATCTCGGAATTGTTAACCCGCCATCTACCAAAATTACCTGGCCTGTGGAATACATAAAATCTCCTTTAGCAAGCGCTGCCACTACCTTGCCCACATCATCCGGCTGTCCCCATCGTTTTTGAACACATAATCCATCCTGTATCAGCTTATCATATTTTTCTTTAACACCTGCCGTCATATCGGTATTAATTATGCCGGGCCTTACTTCAAAAACAGGGATATTATATTCCCCTAATCTTACGGCAAACAACTGAGTAGCCATACTGAGCCCGGCTTTGGAAATACAATATTCACCACGATTGACAGAAGCCACGGTAGCTGACATGGAGGAAACATTAATGATACAACCGTTAAAATCTGAATCCAGTTGTTTTTGTGCTATCATCCAGTTGGCTGCTTTCTGCATCAGAAAATAGCTGCCTTTTAAATTGGTGTTCATTACCTCATCATAGCTTTCCTCTGTCGCTTCGAGAATATCATTACGTTGCCTGGGCGCCATACCGGCATTGTTCACCAGTACATTCAACCTGTTAAAATGAGCTTTTGTTTCACTGATAATTTTCTCCCTGTCTGCGGATGATGCTATGCTACCGCGACAATAGATTACCTCATTGCCCCGGTTTTTCAACTGCAGTATCGTTTCTTCCACCTCTTCGGCAGGACGCATACCATTTATAGCCAGATCAAATCCATTGGCTGCCAGTTGTTGTGCAATACCCAACCCTATCCCCCTGCTGCCGCCTGTTATGAGTGCCGTCTTTTTCAATGTATAAATGAATTTATAATTCGGGAATATTTATCCAGCATCTTTTACTCCAGCTCTCTAATCCTTTTTCTGCCAGTTGAACACCTTTTACTCCTTCACCCAAATCCCAGGGAAAAGGTTCATCTTTTACAATATGTTTTAAAAACAATTCCCATTGTATTTTGAACGCATTATCATAGGTCTCCTGTTCGGGTACTTTCGACCATCCTTCATAAAAATTTATGGGTTGGACAATATCCGGGTTCCATACGGGTTTTGGGGTATTGCCGTAATGTTGAATATAACATTCACGCAACCCGGCTACTGCCGAACCTTTTGTTCCGTCTACCTGCAGGGTCAAAAGGTCATCACGTCTTACCCTTACCGCCCAGGATGAATTGAATTGTGCAATAATACCATTCTCCAATTCAAAGGTGGCATAGGCAGCATCATCAGCCGTGCATTGATATGGTTTACCTTCTTCATCAATTCGCTCCGGGATATGCGTGGCGCCCAGGCAGGATACCGCTTTTACTTTTCCAAAAACATTGTCGAGTACATAACGCCAGTGACACAGCATATCAACAATGATACCGCCATCATCTTCTTTTCTATAATTCCAGGAAGGACGTTGAGCAGGGATATTATTGCCTTCAAATACCCAGTAGCCAAATTCACCGCGCACTGAAAGTATTTTACCAAAAAAATCCTGCTGGATCAGGCGCCGGAGTTTTACAATACCCGGTAACCACAGTTTATCCTGTACTACGCCATTTTTTACACCGGCATCTTTACAAAGCTTATACAATTGCTTCGCTTCTTCGGTGCTGACGGCAATGGGTTTCTCGCAATAAATATGTTTTCCGGCTTTAACGGCTTTGCGAATGCCGTCTGCACGCCTTGTTGTAGTTTGCGAATCGAAATAGATAATATTATTCGGATCAGATAATTCCTTGTCAAGGTTAGTGCTTGTCCGCCCCACTCCCGACAATGCACATAGATTCCGTAGTTTGTTTTCATCACGTCCTACCAGCACAGGATCCGGCATAATGATTTCACCTGGGCCAATTTTTACACCACCCTGTTTAATAATAGCAGCTATGGAGCGCAGTAAATGCTGGTTGGTACCCATGCGGCCCGTAACGCCGTTCATGATGATCCCTATCTTATGTTCCGTCATAATATTGTTTGTTAAAGATTTGTTCTTTTGTTTAAACCTTTTTTAAGTGAGCTACAGTAACCCACTCATTCTTTTTACTTCAGGCAATACTATTATGAATGTTCCCTGTACGCTTTAATAATTTTATCTAAAAATACCGACTGATCTTCTTTCCAGAAGGTATTGGAAAAAATTTCCACTTCATTAAAACCGGTAAAGCCGGCAGCTTCCACCCATGATCTGATTTGTTTTACAGGTATACATCCTTTTCCCATCAGTCCCCGGTCATTCAGCATATCTGTGGTTGGGGTATTCCAGTCGCAGATATGAAATGCAAACAAATGACTGTTCTGTCCGCAACGTTTTATTTCCGCTTCAAGATATGGATCCCACCAGAGGTGATATACATCCACGGCCACACCCACCCAGAGAGAATTCAATGCTTCTGCCATATCGTTTGCCTGTGCAAGGGTATTAATGGCTGACCTTGTATCTGCATACATTGGATGCAGCGGTTCTATAGCCAGTTTCACACCGGCAGCAGCGGCTTCCGGGATCAATGTAGCAATTCCATCCTGAATTTGTTTTCTTGATTCTTCCAATGGTTGAGATGGATCTGCTCCGCATACCAGCACAATAAGCGATGTCCCCAGTTCTGCTGCTTCCGCTATAGCTCTCCGGTTATCGTCAATTGACTGTTTTCTTTTTACCGGATCCCTGTCTGCAAAAAAACCACCCCGACAAAGCGAAACAATGTTTAAATTATTATCGCGAAGCATATTGCCGGTTTGCCTGATGTTTCTGCCCTCCAGTGCATTGCGCCAAACAGTAATGCCACTAACTCCGGCAGCCGCGTATTTTTTTGCAGCCTCTTCTATGCTCCAGGGCTTGGTTGTGATGGTATGAATACAAAGGCGGGAAAGATCAGTGATTACCTGCATGCTTATTGAATATTAAAGAACGTATGATAGGTTTCGTTGTTGATGATCCGCTGCAGGTACAGTGCTGCTTCCCGTGCATGGTAATCTCCCCACATACTGGATTCGTTGTTGGGTATTTTGCTTCCGGCGGGAATATGGTCCCATCCATTGGGACGGTGATATATAGAGTGTAATATCAATCCCTGGTGATCGGAACCTGTACTTAAATAAGGTTCATCAAGCAAGGTATGCATTGCCGTAAGTCCTGCCTGCCAGTAGCGGTTGCCATTGATACTGTCGTTGATTCGCTGCAGGTAGTTGCCCAGGCGCAGCAAACCCTGTACGGCAATTGCAGCAGCCGAACTATCTACCGGTTCAAAATCATTGAAAGGATTAGCAGGTTGATGCAGGTAGTCACCCAGTTTATGCAAATCAGGAGCGCCGGTATCCCAGTAGGGTATGCCATCAGCCGGGGTATTATCAATATAAAAATCGCAGGTGGCTTTTGCTCCTTTTAGCAGTACCCCAAGGATGTTTTCTTTTTCGGGAAAATCCTTATCGCTTAGGGTATCAAACCATTCCAGTTCTTCTGCAAATCCGCACATCGCCCAGGCCAAACCACGTGTCCAGGTGCTGAAACCGGTATATCCCTGCTGTGAATTAGGGCAGCGGAAATTGCCGTCATTGACATTGAACACACTCTCATGAGCTGTCCGCCCCCAGGCATCATAAATATCCCGTCCTTCGTTGTAAAAAACTGCATACTTGGCGGTGGCGGTAAGATGCTGTACTGCACGATCCCGCAGACTGATTTTTTTGTCGCCTTCAGCCTGTAAAAAATGCCCGAGGACATGACTTACTATCAGTGCCCGTACTGACCGGATGGTATCTACAAAAAGCGAATGCGGCCCGTTAAAGGAATATATAAATCCACCGTCTTTGATGGTTGTCCAGCGGGAGGCTTGTACCGCACCGGAAATTTTTAAGGCCAGAGTGTAAAAATTTTTTTCCCATTCATTCTGCGGAATTTTTCCTTCGTGCATCAGCCGCAATAAGTTACCATAGGTGCTTACATTGTTAAAGCCATGGTCGTGCACCCCGGTATGGCTGATATGAGGCGCCATCACACCAACAGTATTTTTTTTCGCTGAGTTTAAAAAAGTGGATTCACCTGTGGCATCGTACTGCAGAATGGCAGATCCATATTGAAAACCCTGTGTCCATTCTGTCCAACCCCTGGTAGTATATTGCCCATTGATGGTGAAGACCGGTGAGCCTTTTGAAGTGTCGTATTTTTTTTCAATCAGGGTTATTTTCTGCCCCGATATTTCCCAGAATTTTTTTAGTTTGTCTTTTAAATCCGAAGCCTTTAAATCTGTTTGTATTTTCATATTCTTTAGTTGCAGGAATATTTAATTTTATTCAAGAGACAGCTTTGCTGCCGGACTCATTATTTTTTGTAAAAAAATTGTGGCAAAAGATAGAATTTTTATGGCGGATATACAAGACTTCACCAATAAAAGAATTATAGCAAAAAAAGAGTGGAGTTATCCGCCTTCTTTTTCATAACAACACCAACTTAAGATACAACTTTAAATTAAGATGCCGGAGCTGCGGGTATCTTTTTTACTGCAACCGGCCAAACTTCATGCGCTGAAATACTCACTCCTTTATTCGATCCGCATTTCATAGTTTTCTTTTGTTAGTTCCCCGGCAAAATATAAAGGTCAAACTGAGGCGCAGCCTCCTGCACAATTGTTTTGCCCGGTAAAGTCGTTAGAAAAAAAACAGCATATTGCCCAGTGTATCGGTGAGATAAGAGCCAAGCGTAGCGCTTATTGCCGGCAAGATTGTTGGTTTTTTCTCAGGAATTGCTGGGGCACTGTCTTTAGTACAGAAACCGATAAAAAAAGTAATTACCAATAGCATACTACTTATTGATTTGAAAGAAGCAGGCGGATACGATTTTGTTATATACTCTTCGAAATCAGAACAGGGATAGTTGCCTGATTAAAAAATCCTTCAGGTAGATTATATAATATATATGGATCTAAACTATTTTATACTATATTGAACATTCTATTAAATGAAATAGTAATGAGGTATTTTCTTTTACTTACTTGTTTGTCATTTTTCTATGACGGTATTGCTCAGGATTCCACGGATTGTTATTTTAATGATCAATTTCAGCTTACTTCAAAAAGAAATGCCACTTACAATGGTAAACTAATAAAACAGGAAAATCATTGGGAAGCATATGCCTATTTCCCCAATGGGTCAATATTGTTTCATGGATTTTATAAAGACAAAAAGCTAACTACAAAAGATGGGATGCTGACCATATATTTCCCGAATGGCGTAAAAAATGTAGTTTCTAATTTTAAAGACGATAATATGGATGGCATTTTCACCAGGTGGCATGCTAACGGAAACATGAGTGATTCAGGTGTTATACATGATAATTTAAAAGAAGGGCTTTGGAAAACCTGGTATGCTACAACAATTCCGGAATCTGAAGGCAAATATCTGAATGGCTCGCCTGATGGTATATGGCATTGGTATCATAGTAATGGAAAACCTGCAACTATCGAAACATATAAAAACGGAAAACTTAACGATCTGAGTTGTTTTGATACGCTTGGTAATAATACGGGGAGTAATTGCCGTATTGATAAAAAACCCTGCCCTGAAGGGGCAAGGAGTTTTGATCAGTTTGTGACTGACAATTTAGTTTATCCCGATCAGGCATTTAAAAAAGGAATTGAGGGAACGGTGAAATTTGAATTTAATATTACTAAAGAGGGCAGGTTGACTAGAATCAATTTTCTTAATGAAAGCAATTCATTATTACAGGATGAAGTGGTAAAATTTTTAAAATCAGTACCTAAATGGGAACCGGCAGTTTCGCATAACAGGAACATAGATTACCTGTACACTTATACTATACCATTTTATGTGGATCAGTGAGAGGGGGGAGGGGGATAATAAATATCATTTTTCGGCGATCAGCAGTTAGTTATCGAACAGGCTTTGTCAAGTGTGACTTTCATTGAACTTCAAGCCCGGAACCATAGTACAACAGAATATAAAACCAAAACTGAACATTAAAAGGCGAGCCAGATCCGTTGTTGACGGTTGCACAAAGTTGATGTCTTATAGTCCGGTACTGCTTTTGCAAAATACTTTTGTTGGGTGTTCGTTGTTCTATGGAACTTAATTATGTGTAATTTGTTGATCGAAGATGTCGAAGTGAGACCTCAAGATATTTCGGATTCGAAAATAATGTTCGCTTTCGGTCGTTCCACTTTTCTAACCCTTCTGAAATTGTTTGCTTATCAAAGGTATTCTCTTTTGTAGAGATATAATCTATTGACGATAACAATTCTAAAGCAAAGTCAGAATAGAAACCTCTCAAAAAAACAATAGTTTTATTTGCTATTTCCAATAATTCTGTATTGTTTTCGATGTGATTTTTTACAGTTTCATAAGCATCTGGTACTAAAGTTAATGGCTCAAAAGGTTTTTTATTCATATCACTATAGCCCATAAGATAGCTTCCATTAATTGCATTTAATATAAACCGAACTTTACCAGAATATGGGCCATAAAAATTCGGTTCAAAATCTAACTTAAAATATTTCTTTGCTCCAAATTTTTGCAAAAAATAGCAAACCTTTTCGCTGGAAAATTCTGAAACATATTCACCGTTTTTAACTAAGTCATACAAAACATATAAGAGCAACGCTCTGGCATCTGTAAGTTTCACTCTTTCTTTCATTAAATGTTCCTGTATCTGCAAAGTTGGTTCATATACATAAATATTGATATTTAAATACTCAAGCTTTTGTTCAATTAGTTTTTTTACTTTTTCCCAATTTAAGCCCCCATTCCCTGCCCCAAGAGGTGGTATAGCAATGCTTTTTATTTGTCTATCATTAATTACTTCAACAAGATTTACTAGACCGTCCTCGATATATTTATACTCTGAAGGTTTTCTCCAATTTGTTTTTGTAGGGAAATTGATTATGGTTCTTTCTCCAGTAGTTGTATTGCTATCAAGCGTGACAAACATCTTTCCAATTTTCACTTCCTCATTCTTGCATGCCTTCTCATAAGCTTTATAATTATTAGGGTAGGCTTTTTTAAATTGCAAAGCAATGCCCTTTCCCATGACACCCATTGTATTTACTGTGTTAACAAGAGCTTGGGCGTCGCTTTCAAGAATATTACCTGTGATATATCTTAACATGTCTGTTTATTAATAGTATGCATTAGATATTACTTTGATTTTGCTCTCTTGAATTCCAAAATCAATCAACTTGTCTTTAGCGGTATCGTTATAGCAACCAAAACCCATTATAAGATTTGGTGCTACATCACCAGAAACTAAAAATTCAGCTTGCTTTTTTCGCTTTAAGTTTAAATTGTCTTGCCCACCCCAATACAAAGCTTTAATTGCATTCCAATCTATAATTTCATTTAAATCATTAATTCGTGTATCATCGTAAAATGATGTTAAGTTGTCAGTTGCATGTCCGTCTGAAAAATAATAATTTTTATGATGTTCAATTATTCTGCTGACTGAGCAAACCATATAAATAATTTTTGAAGCAGACGTAGACTCAATAACGAAATTTCCACCGTTTTGTATAACATATAACATTGGCATTTTTACACCAAAATAAAATGGGATAAACTCTCCAAGTGTAATTTTAGGAGCATCGGAATTACGAAAATCACCATTGTCTACAGAAACTTGCTTATTATCTCTCGTGTTTATTAAGCTAACATCACCAATAGATACATATTCAGGATTATGATTTGGCGAGGTTCTATGCGTAATCCCATTTTGCAATATATGTTCAATATTGTCAATGTGTGTCATACGATAAACCTTAATGTCTGCCAACTCCATCTAGTCCCTTATTTGTGGCTTCAAATATAGCAATTTCAAAGTTTAGAGTGTGTCCAACACAATTATCGCTAACGAGATCCATTTTTTTTTGCTTTCTTCTCAATTTTTTCTAAATCTTGAAACTCAAGGGTTACTCCACCTGGAAGTTCAACAGAATTAAAAAGTGTCTCAAGCCATGGGATTATTACAAGTGCAATGAGCACAAACCTAATAATGTCAATACTGACTTTTGGAAAAATAAGATGTGCAACAGCTACATGTGTCACACCAATTTAAATTATGGGTTTTATTCTCTTATTGTCAGTCAATGTACCAAGCTATTGCAGAACGATTGGCAGGATAATAGCATACAACGGTTCACTAAATATTCACATTTACTCATTCACAACACCTCAAATAAAATCTCTAAAACAATCCAAACAATTGTGAGTCAATTTTGCCGATAATATCCCCGAGGTCTTCTTCGTCTTCAGCAAATTTATTTTTATCAACATCAATGATAAGCAGGGGGCCTTCTTTATAGCTTTCAATCCATTTGTTGTAGAACTCATTTAACCGTTTCAGGTAATCCAGCCGGATATTTTCTTCATATTCTCTGCCCCTTTTTTGTATTTGACCTACCAGGGTAGGAACAGAGGCCTGCAGATATATCATAAGATCAGGTGGTTTTACCATTTGCCTGAGGGTTTCAAAAAAGCGGAAATAATTTTCAAAATCACGCTTGCTCATCAAGCCCATTTCATGCAGGTTCGGTGCAAAAATATGGGCGTCTTCGTAAATGGTTCTGTCCTGTATTACGGTTTCATTTCCCTTTTGTATTTCGAGAAGTTGATTGAGCCTGTTGTTGAGAAAGTATATCTGCAGGTTGAAACTCCATCGGGGCATATCCTCATAAAAATCGTAGAGGTAGGGGTTGTGATCAACATCTTCAAACTGCGGTATCCAGCGGTAATGCTTGCTAAGCATTTCGGTGAGTGTTGTTTTTCCGGCGCCAATATTTCCGGATATAGCAATGTGCTTAGGCTTCTTAGTTTTCGCCATTACATTTACATTCTTAGTTTGAAAAATGGGATACGGAATGTGTCAACTTAACAAACTTATTTTTCAAGATAATAAATTTAGCCGCTTTTCAGAACTGGAACAGGCCTTTTCTTAAAAATATTTTGTACCCACCGCTTCCCGAACCAGTTTCATGGTAATGTCAGCGCTTTTTCTTGCTTTCTCAGCCCCATTTTCCAGTACTTCTTTGAGGTAGGTTTCATTGTTTCGAATGGCAATCGCCTTTTCCCGAATGGGTTTGATGAAGGCAATCATATCATTTGCCAGTTGCTTCTTCATATCTCCATATCGAATAATACAACTATTATAATCCGCACTGTATTTTTCATACACCTCTTCAGTTCCTGAAAGTTTCATCAACTGAAAAATATTCTCTATATAGTCAGGCATTGGTGCATTTGGTGTTTTGGGCCCTTCATCAGTCTTTGCCTTCATTATTTTTTTCCTGATCTGATCGTCATCATCCGATAAATACAGGGTGGCACTCTGATTTTCACTTTTACTCATTTTACCCGTACCATCAAGGCTAGGCACTTTTACCAGTGCTTCACCAAAATTAAAAGCAAGGGGTTCCGGAAATACATTTTCGTAACGGTGATTAAACCTGTTGGCAAAATTGCGGGCCATTTCAAGATGTTGTTCCTGGTCTTTACCTACGGGTACGTATAAGGCACGGTGCAATAAAATATCTGCCGCCATAAGCACCGGATAAGTTAATAGTGCCGCATTCATATTATCTGGCTGGCGTCTGGCTTTTTCTTTGAAAGTAGTGGTTTTTTCCAATTCACCTTTATAAGCCAGGGTATTGAGGTAGGTATACAATTCGGTTGTTTCATGCACATAGCTCTGGCAGTAAAGTGCTACCTTATCAGGATCGAGTCCACAGGCAAGGTATTCTGACATTACATGCAGAACATTGTTTCTTAATTCTTTTGTATCCGGATGAGTAGTCAGCGAATGAAGGTCTGCTATCATAAAATAACACTCATATTCCTCCTGCATCCGTAAATAACTTTTAAGGGCGCCAAAATAATTGCCCAGGTGCAGGATACCCGTGGGCCGGATACCACTCATTACAATGCTTTTCTGCTCCTTTTTTTCCATAGCGGGCGAAGATACGGCAATAACGATAAATGTCAGAAGGCAAACGATAAACGGATATTCTTTATATTTGATGTCCATTAATTTGGAATTTCACCGACTAAAAAGTTTCACATCATTGTAAACAATCAAAAAAATATTTATGAAACCTTCCATACTCTGCGCCGCTTTCTTCAGCATGATTTTATTGTACAGCACCGCACAATCGCAGGAACACAAACTGGTAAAACAATGGGAAACAGACACCTTACTCAAAGTGCCCGAATCTGTTTTGTACAGTGCAGCCAATAAGGTGCTGTATGTTGCCAATATTGACGGTCAGCCCTGGGAAATGGATGGTAAGGGTTCAATAGGAAAGGTAGGCTTAGACGGTAAAATTATTGCCTCGGAATGGGTAACCGGATTAAATGCTCCTAAGGGTATGGGCATATATGGAAGCAAACTCTATGTGGCGGATGTGACTGTGATAGTTGTAATTGATACCCGGCAGGGAAAAATTATTGAGAGGATATCTATAGATGGGGCGCAAGGATTAAATGATCTTACGGTAGACAATAAAGGTGTAATATATGTTTCTGACTCAAAAACTAAAAAAATTCATCGTATAGAAAAAGGTAAAGTAACTACTGTTGTGGAAAATATGAAGGGTCCAAATGGAGTGCTGGCTGTGGGTTCTGCTCTATATGCTACTGATGCAGGTGGATTATATAAAGTAGAAAAAGGAGGTACACTTGTAAAAATTGCTGATGACATGGAAGGGGGGACAGATGGAATTGTAGCTGTGGGAAATGGAGATTTTATTGTTTCCTGCTGGGCCGGTTCTATATGGTATGTTCATGCAGACGGGCGCAAAGAACATTTACTTGATACCCGTGAACAGAAAATCAATTCTGCAGATTTGGGATATGATCCGGCTACCAAAACTATATATGTCCCTACTTTCTGGAAAAACAGTGTAGTAGCCTATCGCCTGCAATAATGTGGTTTATCGTTTTGAACTAAGAAATACTTTTTCGAAGGAAAAATTATAGGTTAAGATTTCATCATCTACACCTCAAACACCTTATCTTCTGCTATTGCAAATACTTTATCGCCGGCCTTTCTTTTTACGTTTGATGTGCCGGTAAATTTGCTGAAAGCCGGTAAAGTGCAGGTTGTAGATTCAAAATGGAAACAGGGTAGAAGAAGCCCCTGCCGGGCAATGCCGCTGAGACGTATACCCGGGTGTATATGACCGCAAAAAGAATATTTTTCAAAATTCTTCATTCGGTGCTGGGTATAATCATGCAGGAAAATAAAATCTTTAATGATTAACTGATTATCGTGCAGGACTATCCCGGCTTTTTTATACCACTTTTCATTTAGAATATCATGATTGCCCTTTACCAGATGTACTTCAAGTGACGATAAATCATTACGCCATTTTTCAAACAGATCGTGCTCTGTATTTTCTTTGCTATGAAACATGTCGCCCACCACGATTAACCGTACCGGTTTAAAAAACTGTATTGTTGCAATTAAACATTGCAGGTCTTCTTTGTATATCGTTTGCGGCACACCAATTCCTGCTTTTCGGAAATGACCGGTTTTACCAAAATGAAGATCTGCCAGAATCAGTGATTTTTCTTCCTCCCAGAAAACAGTCCTGTTGGCAGATAACCAAAGCGTTTGATCGAGTAGTATATGTTGTAATGGCGGATGCATGGTGGAAAGGTATGAGGTTTTGGGTTTCAGGTTTCAGGTTTCAGGTTTCAGGTTTCAGGTTACTGGTTACAGGTTACTGGTCTCTGATGCTTATGGCTGATTGCTGACTGCTGATAGCTGATAGCACAAAGCCTAAAGCCCAAAGCCCAGTGCCCCAACGCTACTTAAAATACTTTTCTGCCAAAACAATTGACTCAGGTTTTCCTACATCAACAAGAATATCACCCGAGTGATCATATCCCATGATGGAATGATCTTTACAAAGTCGCAGGTACACATCTACCATTGAAAATTTTCCGTCTTCGGTCAGCAGGTCGAAAAAGCTTTGATGGATAAGATGGATACCACTGAAAGCTCTTGCCACCGTATCCGGATGCGACACTGAAATACGTTCCTCTCCCGTCTTATTATTTTTCCAGCCGCAAAGGTGATCTCCGGTATCAAATAAAAAGGACCTCGATGAGTCTCGGTCAGATACTGCAATTGTGGATAGAGGTTGAAGTTCGTGGTGAAATGCAGTCATGGTATACAGGTTCAGATTGGTAAGGATATCCGCATTGAGCACAAAGAAGTTTTCAGCTTCTCTGAGATATGGAGTGGCAAACTTAAGTCCTCCGCCTGTTTCAAGAGGCTCCTCTATTTCGTGTGAAATAGTAATATGACAGCCGAAATGATTGTGGTTGTCAAGAAAAGATATTACCTGGTCTGCGAAATGATGCACATTGATGACTAACCTGTCAATGCCAAAACCCCTGAGGTACTCGATATTGCGCTGTAAAAGCGGCTTATTATTCACCACAGCCAGTGCCTTGGGATGATAGTCTGTCCAGGGTTTTAACCTTGTGCCAAGCCCTGCAGCAAAAATCATAGCTGTATTGATGGGGTTCACTGCCATTGGAAATATATTTTTATGGGTCAGGTATCAGTTTTCAGCTTTGAGCTAATAGCTTTAAGGTTTCTGTGTCATATCAATTATTGTATCTAATGTTGAAAAAGTGAATTGTGTAACTACAAAAGACAAACTAAAAACTCAACATCCAACACTCAAAGCTCTATATCCACAACCTACAGATCAAATCCCCAAGCCCATAGCCCACTGCTCAAAGCCCATCTCACTCATTCACCCAATTCTTTTCTTCCTGCACGATATGATGAAGGATTACCTTTACACCAAATTTTTCTTTAAGATGCCTGGCGAGGCTGTCGGCAGCAAAAACACTGCGATGTTGTCCGCCTGTGCAGCCAAAATTTACCGCAAGACTTCCAAATCCTCTTTTAATATAGTCGGCTACTGAAATATCAACGATGCCATATACATATTGCAAAAAAGAAGGCATCTCACTTTTATGAAGCAGAAATTCCTGTACTTCTTTATCCCGTCCTGTAAGTTTCTTAAATTCCTCAAACCTGCCCGGGTTAAAAATCCCCCGGCAATCAAAAACGAACCCGCCACCATTATCACTTTTATCTTCGGGTATGCCTTTGCGATAGGAGAAGCTGCTGATATATACTGTCAATGGACAATCATCTCCGGCTATTGGCGTTTCGTACCTGTTAATGATTTCATCATCTACTATCTGCATCAATACTTTTTGTAATTCGGGCAAACGAACAGGCATTTTTTTGTGTTGCAAAAACCACTTCAGTTGTTTCAACCCTGAAGGTATACTGGTAATAAAGGTTTGCTTCCTTTCAAACAGCCCCCTGAATCCATAAGCACCAAGCGTTTGCAACATTCTTATCAATACAAAACCATCATAACTGTCTAAGAAATCCTGACGATTCAGTGTTCCATTCAACAGGGAATTTACTTC
This sequence comes from Bacteroidota bacterium, assembly GCA_018268105.1. Lineage (GTDB taxonomy): Bacteria > Bacteroidota > Bacteroidia > Chitinophagales > Chitinophagaceae > Agriterribacter. The sequence continues at coordinate 19,311 of JAFDXG010000030.1, forward strand.
GTCAAAATAATAGTTTACCAATTCGTCTTTCCATTCATGCGGCAATGCAGCACGTGCTTGCCACAGCATTGAAGCCACATCATACTGTAATGCCCCCTGCATGCCGCCCTGGTAATCTATAAAGTACACTTCTTCATCTTTTACCATCACATTACGGCTCTGGCAATCGCGGTGCATAAAGTATTTGGCCTCTTCCTGCATGAGGTAACTGCTCAGAATTTCAAAATCGTTCAACAGCAGGTTTTTATCATAAGGCAGATCAAGTGCCCTGACAAAATAGTATAAAAAATACAACAGGTCGGAATAAATAGCCTGCTTATCAAAAGACCGTGTTGCGATGCAGTTGCTGTAATCTAATCCTTTTCCACCCTGAATCTGCAATTTAGCCAGTTGTGTAAAAGATTTTTTATACAGTTTTTTTACCCTCTCAGAAAACCCTTCCTTTTTAAGAATATCAAATAAAGAGATATCACCAAAATCTGTTTGAATGTATTTTGTTTTTGCATTGTCTTCAAATAATATATCAGGAACAGCGAGTTGTTTTTTATGAAAGTGCTTTGAAAATTCTATGAAAGCATTGTTCTCTGCAATATTGTTTGGGTTGTAAGTGATGATGTAAGA
>JAFDXG010000031.1 GCA_018268105.1 Bacteroidota bacterium
CGGTTTACCGGATTAGCACTGTCGGGGCGGAACTTTCCTTTCATGAAGAAGGAAATCAGCACCGGCGCAAGGGTTAATACCAATAGCGCATCCACTATGAGTATAAAGGTTTTGGTGTAGGCCATCGGGTGAAACATTTTCCCTTCCTGCCCGGTGAGTAAAAACACCGGAAGAAAAGAAGTAATGATGATAACCGTGGCAAAGAAGACACCCCTGGATACCTGCTTGCTGGATTTTTCAATAATGGATATCCGCTCTTCCTCGGTGATCCATTTTTCTTTTGCTTTTTTATTTTTTTTGTGCCAGATCATAATTGAGGATTGTTTTTTTGTTCTTGTTGCCAAAGGGCATAACGGTCTGCCAGGTGTTTATAAGCATTTTCGCTCATCACAATGCCATTATCTACAATTACCCCGATGGCCAATGCGATACCGGTAAGCGACATGATATTGGAGGAAATACCAAAAGCGTTGAGCAGGATGAAGCTGATGGCAATGGTGACGGGAATTTGAATAATAATGCTCAGCGCACTGCGCCAGTGAAACAGGAAGATGATAACGATCAGTGAGACCGCTATGATCTCTTCGATAAGTGTTCCTTTGACGGAGGAAATGGATTGCTTGATCAGTTGCCCACGGTCATAAACAATATCAAATTTTACCCCATCGGGAAAGCCTTTGGCTACTTCCTGCATTTTGGCCTTCACGTTTTCAATTACCTCCGCCGCATTTTCGCCATAGCGCATGACCACAATGCCGCCAACCCGTTCTCCTTCGCCATTCTGGTCAAAGATCCCTAACCTTGTTTCACCGGAAGTTTGCACACTGGCTATGTCCGATACTTTAACGGCAATACCGTTACTGCTTTTCACGGCAATGTTTTGGATTTCCCCGATGGACTGTAAATAACCGGAGGTCTTGATCACATAGCCGATATCACTTAACTCAAACTTGCTGCCGCCGGTTTCGTTGTTATTGGCACGAACGGCGCTGATGACATCGCTTACAGCAAGTTTATAGTATAAAAGCTTGTTGGGGTCAAGCGTGATCTGATACTGCTTTTGGAACCCGCCAAAGGAAGCGATCTCGCTTACGCCTCTTACATTTTGCAGCGCGAACTTGATATACCAGTCCTGCAAGGCTCTTTGTTCACCGAGATCCATGCCCGGAGCATCCAGGGTGTACCACAGGACATGCCCAACGCCGGTACCATCAGGGCCTAACTGCGGGCTGACGCCTGGCGGCAGGTTGCGGGAAATGGTGCTAAGCCGTTCCAGCACCCGTTCCCTTGCCCAATAAATGTCTACGTTGTCTTCAAAAATGATGTAAATAAAGCTCATGCCGAACATGGACGTGCCCCGCACGTACTTGATCTTAGGAAGCCCCTGTAAGTTGGTCACCAGCGGGTAGGTTACTTGGTCTTCGATCAGCTGCGGTCCCCGTCCCATCCATTCGCTGAAAACAATGACCTGGTTTTCAGAAAGGTCGGGAATGGCATCTATGGGGTTGTTTTTTACAGCAAAAACGCCCCACGCAAAAAAAGCTGCCGCCAGCACCAACACGATGAAACGGTTGCGCAGCGACCATTCTATAATACGATGTACCATAAATGATAAATGAGGAACAATAAGTAATGCTGATGGGTGATCAGCGGTGGATAGAAATGCCTTTAGCCCAACAGCATGCTGTCAGGCTCAAAATGTGGAGCGGAGTCTAAATACGGAAAACGCAGTTGCGCTTGTAGATCGGGATTCCGGTGCTGTGGGGCGGTGCGTTAGTGGTGGGATTTTCCTCGGTAATGGAAGAAAAGGTGATAGCTGGAATGTCAATGAAAGAAACAGGCAAGGCTACCGCCATCAACCATAATCCCTGGAAAGCCGTTTCTGTTATACTGTGATCATTGGTAACTTTGAGCTGCTTGTGCTCATCCTTGCAGCAGCCCTTTTCCACCATTTTGCCCTTGTCGCTGCCGCAAACCGGACAGTTTTCTTCCTCGTTGCCTGATACACTCCATTCTACCATCTTGCCCATGCAATAATGCAAATGCAGGATAGCCCCTGAAGTAGAGGCGAAGTAAGTGAATGATAATATGAGAATGAGAAACTGTTTCATTTCAGCGGTACAAATGTATTAATTTTTAAGAAGTCCTGTTTAATTTATACTTGTTAAAGTGCATTAACAGAATTAGAACTGGCTAAAGACAGTAAATAGCCGGATCAGGAACATAATCCGGCTAAACTTTTATGCTAATTCCTCAGCTTTGTAACCAGCCTTTTCCACTGCTTTTTTTACTTCCTCTTCTGTTGGGTTTTCAGCAGAAACCGTTAGGACTTTTTTTGGATTTTGAGTATCCACTTTCCAGTTTCCCTCACCAAAAGTTTCGTTTAAAACAGGGGTAACTTTTGCTATGCAGGAGCCACACATGATATTTGTCTTTACTTCTACTGTTTTCATTGTTTAAATATTAATTGTGATGTAAAATTACTTTGGGTCGTTAGTTTTGCTGTTATACAATTCAGGATTTGTTTTTCATAATTTTTGGATTATAGCTTTAATGATTTTAATCGTAGGCTATTTGTAACAACACTGATGCTGCTAAGTGCCATTGCTGCGCCGGCAATCATTGGGTTTAATAAAAAGCCATTTATGGGATAAAGCACCCCTGCTGCAATTGGTATTCCAATTAGATTATAAATGAATGCCCAGAACAGGTTTTGTTTGATAGTGGCAACAGTACGCTTTGATAGTTTTATTGCTTGTGAGATTTTTGTAAGATCTGATGAAATAATGGTCATTTTAGCGACATCCATCGCTATATCACTTCCTTTGCCCATTGCTATGCTTACATCTGCCTGTGCCAACGCATTACTATCATTAATGCCATCACCCACCATTGCCACCACTTTGCCTTGCTGCTGCAATCCTTTTACGAAATCTGCTTTGTGAGAGGGCAGCGTTTCTGCCTTATAATTTTTTATACCTGTTTTCTCAGAAACGGCTTTTGCAGTCCGCTCGTTGTCGCCGGTGAGCATGTACACCTCTATGCCTAAGGCTTGTAATTTTTTAACCGCTTCTATTGAAGTGTCTTTTATCTTATCTGCAATGGCTATTGCAGCCAAAGCATTTTCAAGGTCAGAAAACCAAATCACCGTGTATGCCTGTTGCGACCATTGCTCGGATTGACGTTTTAATTCCTCGCTAATTTGAATGCGGTGCGATGACATCATCTTTGGACTGCCCACTAAATAGCTGTTGCCATTGTGCTTTACAGCAATTCCCTCTCCTGTAATGCTCTCAAAGGTGTCAAGGTTTAATTTTGTTGAAGAAGAAGCGGTAAAATATTTCACCACTGCTTCTGCCAGGGGATGCTCTGATTGAACTTCTATTGTGTAAAGCAAATCGGATAACTCTTTTTGAGCAACGCCTTGCTTCCAGGCTATATTAACGACTTCCGGTTTGCCCTCGGTAATCGTTCCTGTTTTATCTAAAATAATGGCATTGACGTTTTTTGCCTGTTCCAGGCTCTCTGCATCTTTAATTAAAATACCGTTTTCGGCGCCTTTGCCCACACCTGCCATAATTGCTGTTGGCGTAGCTAAGCCCAAAGCACAAGGGCAGGCAATCACTAATACTGTAACTAATGCCAGTAAGCCTTGTGTTAGCCCATTTTCGCCCCCTAAAATCACCCAAGCGATGAAACTCAGGATGGCAATGACAATAACGATTGGAACGAAGATGCTTGCAATTTTATCTACTAGCTTTTGCACCGGTGCTTTGCTGCCCTGCGCTTCCTGCACCATTTTTATGATTTGAGCCAGCACCGTATCGCCGCCAACTTTATCAGCAACAAACTGAAAACTTCCCCTCTGATTAATGGTTCCCGCAAACACTTTCTCGCCTTTGCTTTTTTCGACCGGAATGGGTTCACCACTGATCATGCTCTCATCTATAAAAGAGTTACCGGCGCTTACCGTTCCATCCACTGCAATCTTTTCTCCCGGCTTTACCAATAAGGCGTCACCCACTTTTACGCTGGCAATAGGCATTTCCATTTGATGTCCGCCTTCATGCACTACCGTAACCGTTTTGGGCTGCAAGCCCATTATTTTTTTAATGGCTGAAGATGTATTGCCTTTAGCTTTTTCTTCTAACAACTTACCCAAAAGAATAAAAGCAATAACCACCGCTGCCGCTTCAAAATAAACGTGGGGATGTAAGCCTTTGCTGTGCCAGAAATCTGGAAATAATGTATTGAATACGCTGAACAAATAAGCAATACCCGTACTCATAGCCACCAACGTATCCATGTTGGCTGAACCGTGCTTCGCCTGCTTCCACGCATTAATGAAAAACTGCTGGCCGGATATAAGCACTACTGGAGTAGCCAGAGCCCACATGATGTAATTGGCAAAGGGCATATTCATAAAAAACATACCAATAACTACAGTTGGAACGGAGAACAGTATAGCAAATATGGTTTTATTTTTTAGTGCTTTATATTTCTTTTGATGCAGATCTTCTAATGCATCTTTTGCTTCTTCGCTTTCATCAATCATTAAATCATAGCCAATAGATTGTAACGCTGCTTTCAGCTTCTCAGGATCTGTAATGGTAGGAATGTATTCTATCTGTGCAGTGGTGTTTGCATAGTTAACAGCAACCTTTACCACACCGGGTTGATTTTCCAATATGCTTTGTGAGCTGCTGGCGCAGGAGGCACATGTCATGTTGAGTACCGGAAAGTTTTTCTTGACGGTATCTACATCGTAGCCCAAATCACGAATGGCCTTTACGGCGTTAGGAACTACCTCCAATTCATCATTAGCGGTAATAACAGCCCTGTTGTTGTTGAGTTCTACCTTATGAGATGTGATGTCCTGTACTTTGCTTAATCCTTTATCAACAATCAAAGCACAGTGGTCACTTTCTACGCCTTCCAATGGTATATAGATCGAATTATTGTTTTCTGCTGCCATATTATTTCAATTTGATATAGCAAAGCTACTATGATTGTAGAGTGTGGTTGTTACAGAATTACAGATAAGATTTACAATATTTTGGTATTTACAGCTCCAGAACTGAAGCATGAAGTTGCTTATCTTTTTCCCAAACACACACTACATGATTATCACCGAGGGCTTTTAGAACAGGCTGAGCGTCTTCGCCAATAACTTCCTTTTGTCCTTGCGGTTTCATAAAGACTACTTCATCATTCTCCGTCCAGGCATAGACATTTTTATTATCAACCGTTTCTATCGTACAGCCTCTGCCTTCGCCAATCTTCTTTTCAGGTATGCCCGGCATTACTGCATAAATATTTCCTTGCCTTTTCCAAACAGTTTGCACTGCTCCATTTTCATTTACTGCTAAACCACCGTCATCCATAGGACAGCCATTTAATTTCCAGCTTTCCATACCTAATTTCTGCGCGCCTGCGCAAACGAAGTGCCGCCATTAGAAGACTGTATTACATACAAGTCCCTGTTGCCATTTAGCCAGTTACGAAACATCACATACACATTGTTACCTTGCATGGCAACGGATGGTTTGCAACATTCACATACAGTGGTATCAGGCGAAGTGTAGATCATTATATTTTGAGACCAACTTCTGCCTCCGTCATTTGAATTAGCACCGTAGATTTTATTTCTCTTGTTTCCTCTTAAATCCAGCCATACAACAAAAGCATTTTTCTCCATCTGCACTCAAAGCCATTAAGCCTTCTTTTACTATGGTATCTACATCATTTACCCTTGTACCTTGTTTCCAGCCTGCATTGTCTTTGTAGTGGGAATATATGTTGCCTGTAGAAGCACACGCTATTACTACAACCCCTTTATTAGTGGCTGAAATCTGGGGTCTACGAGTAGCAAAAGAAAATAATTTGGGCAATACGGCGATCACTAAACGTGAAGAAAAGGATTGGCCCTTGTCGGAAGAATAAGTGTACATAATACTATCACCTATGCCATAAACCAAATGAAGATTACCGGCTTTATCTTTAGCCATATTTGGCATTTGAACCACTTGTTATTACAAAATCAGC